>NZ_JAUBTL010000025.1:0-94791 GCF_036702475.1 Microcoleus sp. D2_18a_B4 | reverse complement strand
ATCTACTGAATATGCTTTCATTGGTGTATTTTTTTTATCTATTCTTATTGTACCTCATAACACCCGGAAGTGCTGTAGATGATTTTCCCTATCTCACCCAACAGGATATTTGGCCTTGTTTGAGTTTCGCGGCTAAACGGTAATTGGATCGAGAGCGTTATAGTTAAGTGAATAAGATACATAGGGTAAAAATATGACAGTTTACGATCTAACTATTGCTAAAATTAGCCAACTGCCGGAGTCACTTGTTCAAGAGGTGAATGATTTTATAGACTTTTTGCTCCTCAAATACAACAGTGAAGTGCCACAGCTTACTGAATCAGACTTTTCTGACTATTTAAAGAATTTAGAAGCCTACGAAGAAAAGTTAGCCCGTGGAGAGATTCAATGGTAGGAGCTTCATCAGTAAATCCCACATATACAAGAGGAGATGTCGTGTTATGCGATTTGAATCCGGTAGTTGGTACAGAGCAAGCTGGTATAAGACCTGTTGTCATCTTACAGATCGATCGTGCTAATGCCGTAAGTCCTCATACTATTATGGCACCGTTTACTACAAAGATTCGTCGCGCTCTTTTACATTAAGAAAGGGGGCTCTATGTGATTTTTATTTATTAAAATGTTGGGCTTGCTGGATCAATGGGTAATAAAAAAGTCTCCTCGAGGTGCGCTCTTGTTGTGGGACTAAGATTACGACTGCTATTCAGACAATCAACTAATAACTTATTAGCATCATAATACTGCCGTAATTGACTTTTATATTCTTCGGTGAAATGCCAATTATGGCCGATATTGCGATATTTAATTGTTACCCTTTTTACTTGCTCATACCACTTATAAAAATCATTTTCAAACCAATTATTGAATTTTTCCAATTTTTCTTTTTCTTCGTTGGCTTTCTTTTTCTCTTCTTGGTTTTTTTGATTATCAGGTATTTCATCATCAGATATTTGATCACTAGGTATTTCAGGTATCTCATCTTTGAGCTGTTCGAGCTTTTGCTGGAGATCCGGCTTAAGTTTAAGGACATCATCAAGGCTACAAAAACGGATATCTTTAGGTTTACCAGCATAAACCACAAAAAAATCAACTACACTATCGATATCCAGAGCATTATTACTTCCAAAATGAACAGTTTGCTCCAGAGCATAAGCGCACTTAAAAAGATGGGGCATACGCTCTCGCATAGTGTTAGAAAAGCGGTCTACTTCATGAGCAAAATACAAACTCCGAACAGTAGCTAGTTTGAAGGAAACTTGGTCTTGATTCTTGACTGACAAAGATTTTTCATTTAACCATGTGAAAAAGTGTTGCATTTTTTCATCTTTAGTTATAATTCGATCAACTTGTTCTTTCATTAACCGCATTAATTCATCAGCAGACGGTAATATTTCCGCCGTTAATAAAAACACTTCTCGCCAGCGCTGTTCATTAATGTGTACCACTAATTTTTCTAAACACTGTGGTTCTAAACTATTAGCAAATCTCCAAGCGGTAAAATACTCCTGAAATGTGAGATGAGAAAAAGAGTAAATTCCTCTTGCGCGTTCTACAAGTAGCCCATCTTGCTCTGCAATAGACTTCAGCACTGCTTCACTATCTAACTGTACTTGCACCGGAGCGTTTTTTTCATCAGTTAATTTAGTAAGACCGTCGGCGATGATTTTCTCTATTATATCTCGCTCAAAAAGTTTAATTTCATCGCCTAGCTCAAATGTAATGGCTGCTACGTGACTCAGCATTTGTTTTTTGTTCCGCACAGGCAACTTTCGATAAATTTCATCCCGTTTAATGTTCTTGGCTTCATCCCATCGGAAAAGCAGAATGTCTAATCCTTCTTCATAAAGCTTAGCTGGGGTAGAAGGAAAATTAGTTTTCTCTTGGAAAACTAAGCAGGCTAGATTGAGCAAGATAGGTGTGCCTGCTAGTTCTAGAATTGATTGATGTTCTGAAAGATACAATTTTTTAATAAACTCAGCAGCTTGGCTTAAACCCTGGTCTATAGAGTTCTTGGCAACTGCTACAAACCATTTTTTAGCGAATGCTTGTATTTGCTCACTCTTAAAATCTGCAACTTCGACCTCAGTAAATTTTAAACTAAATCGCCGATTGGCAAGCTGAGTAGCAATCCTACAAGTTATAACAAATTTATTTCTAAAATAGTGTTGGGAAAAATAAGAGATTTCTGTCAAAACTGCATCAGCATTTTCTGGCTCTACCTCATCTAAACCATCAAGCAAAATAAAAACTCTGCCGTTAAAAAGCAAGGTATTAATCTGTTCTTCCCAAACATCACAATTTAACAATTCGTCGATGATGTAGTTGAGAAGGCTAAAATTACATTTATCCCGCGCAATCATAGCAAAATATTTCAGTTCTATAAAAATCGGTATAAGTTGAGATTGGAACCTACCTTGGTTGCATTGAATTGCTAAATGATTCAAAAAAGTGGTTTTACCTGACCCTTGTTTTCCCAGTACCATTAACTTCAAGTTATTTGCTGCTACCTCTATGCCCGGTACTCGTTCTTGTTGTGATATACCTAAATCAAGACGGTCAGACTTATCTATCGCTGAATTTAAAGCTCGAAAATCAGAAATAGTTTTCCGACTATTGCTAGGAAGCTTTTCCAGAACTTTGACCTCAATGTAAATATTATCTATTTCAACTGGCCATTCAACATCTAAGATGCGTAATTGTCCGCACTGATCTTTAATCTTAGCAGTGTGATAGGGATGCGATCGCACCCTTTGCACCAAGACATCCGGGTGATCCTCTGAAGCATCTTCAACCGAACCAAGTTTCCATTCTCGATCGACACTGGTGCTTGGGTTTGCGATCTTCGGTTCCTCACCACCTACCCAAGTCTCATCATCATAGACTGATGGCTGCGATTCGTTAATCCCTTGAGAATTACCAGCACCTATCAACTCAGGCATTGACTGGGCAAACAGAGCAATTAACCCTGGTAGTTTGCGTTCTCTTTCATCTTGAAACTGAAAGTCCTTATAAAGCTGTCTTAAATTCTGCTGTACTGCACCTTCGCTCCCATCACAAATGTCAAGGGCAATTTTTGCCTTACTCTCACCCGCTAACACTCTCAGGAGTACCTGCTTGCGCTTGGGAGGTAGTTTATCGAAAATCTTTCTGACAGTTTTGGCATCCATATTAGGCGTTTCTCATAAAAATGAGATTTGTCTCACTACCAATATATGAGATTCCTAGCTGTCATGCTTAAAAAGTCAAGCCACAGAGGAAACTTTGATTATGACAAGTCTCAATAATCGACACTCACCCACATTCCCCATTCAACTAGAACTACCTGTAATGCCTCAGAAAATAGATCCACTCAAACAAATAGAAGAAGCAATGCAAGGAATACTAGACCTAACATGGAAAACTGTGCTACTTCACATATCACCACGCAGCGCTAAAGAACTGATGCGACAGCACGGTAAACTGATTGCTCTCAATGATGGCGAAGCCCGGATTAAAGTTTCCTCAACACCAGTTTTGCTAATGGCAATTCAAAAACTTCCCGATGTTGAATCAGCCTTCAGAAAAGCTTTTGACACAACAGTCAAAATCCGTCTCGAAGTGTAAGTGATATAGTTTCCGGTGACAGCGTATTATTCAATGCTTTGCCCGCGTGCGGTGCGTGACAGTCAATAGTCCCACCGCCACTCCTTCAAAGTTTTCCCGTTGTCACGCACCCTACGACTGATATCTTGCACAGAGTACGATCGCCCTCAATCAATCAATTCCGCTTCTTCAAAAATCTGTCTAGTCGTCAACTCCAAACCAGGCAGCAACTCATCCAAAATTACTGTATTATCCGTATAAACTTGACTCGAACCATCGGTCAAAAAACTTCTAATTAAAATAGCCTCTGGATCTATCGCCCAAACTCGCGGAACTCCCGCCGCCAAATAATCTTTCGCCTTCTCTCCAAATTCCTTCATACTTTGATCCGGCGATATAATCTCAATCACCAGTTCAGGAATTGCGGGACAAGCTTCATTTCGGCGCCAACTTTTCGGCAGACGTTCATAAGAAATGTACGTTAAATCGGGAACAGGTACCCAATCTTTATCCTGACGTTTTAACAAAATTGCCCATTCTGGAAGCACTCGCCCGCGTCCTTTACACCATACACGAATCAGGCGACACAAAGTAAACTGTAAAGTCGAATGAAAATATTTGGGAGACACTTTGGGGACTGCTTCACCATCTACAAACTCACAATATACATCTGGGTCGGGCAAAGCTAGAAATTCTGCTAAAGTGAGTTTGGTTCCGATGCCTACCATGACTCCCAGCCCTCTCGCTAATTAACTCCTATCATGTCCGATCGCTCACCCATAATACATTGGCCGGGGCGGGTTTGTGAGATTGTCCGTTAGGGGCAAATATTATTGGCTCACGGGCCCCTACAGGAATCAGGGTAATCGACCGGACATGATATCAAATATCAATTATACAAAATTTCCCAACATTCCTAGAAATACGATCGCCCTTCTCCCTCTATGCCAAAATTGGAACAGGCATCCCGCCTGTGAATTTCTGTGAATTTCTGCGCCTCAAAAATCAAAATCCCAATTCCCCAAAAACAATAGCGGGGCAGGCCATCCAGCCCGCCCCGCATTCTCCAAAAGCCCCAAAACCATTCACTTCAACCAGGCAGGATGAGCCATCAAAGCTGCAAACGGCTGCACTCCTCGCAACTGATTTGACAGCGGCAAATGCCCTCTCGGCGCGCTCAAATCCCAGATAAACTCTTGCGGATACCGCGTCCAATTATTCCCCTTTTTCCAGCCAATTAGCGGCCACAACTTATCCCAATTCTTCCCCGAACCTAGCCAAATTTCCCGCTGCACCGAAAAGCCAAATTTGCCTTCGGAATGAACTTTCCACAGCGTATTAATTGTTTGCAAATCCGTTACGGGCAAACTCTCAACTTGGGTAAAATACAGCCACTTTCTCACAGAAGCTGTATCACCAGCTAATTCACAAAGCTTGTCTAAAGTCAAGCGATCGGCTTCTTGAAATTCCTGTAACGCCAATAATTGTTGCAGCGGAGTGTAATCAATGTTAGAGTCCGATCGCAGCGGCACAACCCCAGTTGGAAAATTCGCTTGCAAAAACTCCGCCGCTCTCGGAGAATTAGCAGTGTAAAGAATTTGGTAAGCCTTACCCATTACCGCAGTCGGTGCCTCTGACTTGCGCTCTAATAAAAATTCCATCAATACATCCCAACCGGAATCTGCTATTTGTTGTTGCAGCAGTTGCAGTTGAGCTTTTTCCGAACCCGACCTCAACTGAGAGCGGAGTTCGGCTGTATCGGCCGCCGAGTCTAGAGGAGAAGTAGAAATCGAGTCAGTCATGAGAAACTATCAGCTATCAGCTATCAGCTATCAGCGATTAGCTGAAGCCCTGGTTTTCCCCCATTGTACAATGGTACTGACTCCGATTCACTTCTCTGTACTCGGATGCCACAGCGCAACACCACTTGGTTTAGCCGATCGCCCGCACACTTTTCGCCAATGGCAGCAATCGCAAATAAGTCTACCATCTGAAATTTACGATCGATGCCATGTCAAAGAGTTTTTCCTGAACCTAGTCGTCCACGATCGAAACCCATGCAGGGAAGGAAGGCGGAAAAAAGTTTATGTCATATTCCGAGTCTTCCCACTCTTTGACCCAAAGCGGCACGGCGCCGGGGCTAGGAGTTGCAGAAAAGGTGCGTTCTTTGACTTCGATCGAGTGAAATAGCTGTTTTAAAGTATCTCCCCGATCCAAAGCTTCGCTGAGGATGTCGTCCAACTCAGGATCGACGCGTTTGACACGGTTTTTGTCCTCCTCCAGCCACAGAAGTTTCAAAGACTTCAGATCCCTCGGACTGAGGATGCTCTTGTAGTACACGCGCTTAAGGGTCGCTACGGGCTCCAATGAGCGTTCGATCCGGCGAATTTGCTGAACTCGCAGGTAGTGCCATTCCGCTAAACGCTTGCTTTCCGAAGGCGGGAGAGTACCCTTGCCCGCTGCGTGTTTGTAGTCGTATTTAATCAAACTGCAAGCCATATTGGCTAGCAGGTGAATCAACTGTTTTTCTTTGGGTGTTGCCTGACGCCGTTCCTGGGTTCTTGTCAATACGCGCTGTCTGCGGGTAGTTTCGAGAGTATTTTCCATTGGGTTTTTACGAGATGAAATACGATTGTGCCAGATCCAAATCCCGAACATCAGAAGGTAAGGAAGTTGATAGGCGGGGAAACTCCACCGACAGACTCGCCTTACCTGT
Organism: Microcoleus sp. D2_18a_B4; assembly: GCF_036702475.1. Taxonomy (NCBI): domain Bacteria; kingdom Bacillati; phylum Cyanobacteriota; class Cyanophyceae; order Oscillatoriales; family Microcoleaceae; genus Microcoleus; species Microcoleus sp. D2_18a_B4. The sequence continues at coordinate 88,493 of NZ_JAUBTL010000025.1, read as the reverse complement.
TTATTTTCCCATTCACCGTTCTCTGAAACTGACCCCCTCCGGGATTAGGTAGACTGATATTGGGATCTAGTTTCAACCGCCTCGATTAAAGGCCGTTGCGACAACAAACACCACCACAACTACAACCACAACCACAACCGCACTCCGGGGGAACCACACAAGAGCGCCAATTATTTCCTAGCCTTTACCGGTTTTTACCTCTTCTTGCTCCCCATCCTCATTCGTTCCAGTGTAGTTAAAGTCGGGACGACTCTCCCAAGCCGTCAAACTCCTGGCTGATGAAGGTTGTGGAGCGAGCGCCGAAGCGCTGGCGCTGCCTGCCTGGAAAAAGCCGAAGCCAGCCGAGGCAATTACCCCTAATACTAAGATGCTGTTTTTCATGTTCGATGACCCTGATTTGCGTAGATTGGCACTTCTTGGCTAACCCGATATATCAGAAATGGGTTGATGCAATAACCCACTTGTCTTCTGATAAATCTGCCTGCCATAATCAATTCAGACAGGCACACCCGCTTGCGATCGGAAACGCCGGAAGTGACGTGTTACTAACGTCCACGATCATCCACCAACCTGATTTTTTTGGGTAGTGGAGCGAAAGCCATCAGGGCGTCGATCCATCAGGGAGTTATGCCATCAGGGTGCTAATCCATCGGGTAGTTAAGCCATCAGGGCGCATCTTCTACAATTAGCCACCAACTTAACTTTTATAGTTGAGTGAGTGGTTAGCCTGGTACTGACAAAGCCTTTAAGAATTAAACTTTTTGTGGATGCATCCTGAAAAGTTTGTTCTTAGGAATCCCCGAACGCGAAAGCTCGGGGAAAGTCAGCAGCATGGAATTCCATGCAATCTAAGTCAACTAAAAAAACGCAGATTAACGATATCTCCCACTCAAGCAGTCCTCAGCCAAACGCTGGGGTTTTTTATTGGCAGCCATTGCGAGCGCCTTTTTCTCCGGCATTCGGCAGGCGGATCTGAAGACAGAAGGTTGACGGCGCTGTGGTTATGAGTTTCCCTGCCAACATCATACCACCGGGTGAAATTTAAAGTATTATTGTAAAAAAATGTGAAAAAAAGGGCGTTTTAGCGTTTTGTCACTCGATCGAGTGAAAATTCATTTAATTATGTGAACGAGTGTAAAAAATCAAGTGGCGGAGTACAATTGGGCCGATCGTAGGATTTGGGGGGAACGCTTGCAAAGATACGGTAAAGATTGATAAGGAGAAAGCTGAGCTAGTAGACAATAGAGAAAGAGGAACAAAAGTTTCCCACCATAGTAAGCGGGCAATAACTCCAATTCGGAACCTTTCGATCGCACAGCAGAGGGGCGTAAAATCTTGATGAATTCCCAGATGACAGCAGAAGTCCACTCAACGTACCAATATCAAGTCGGAGGATATTTGCCTGCCGGTGCGCCCACCTATGTCCGGCGATCGGCCGACAGCGAACTCTACGCAGGACTCAAAGCCGGAGACTTCTGTTACGTGCTGAGTGCGCCGCAAATGGGAAAATCCAGCCTGCTAGTGCAAACGGCCAAAAGGTTGCACGCCGAAGGTACAGTTTTTGCAGCCATCAACTTGAGAAGCATCAGCAGCCCAGATATCTCCCCCCAAAAGTGGTATGGCGGAATCATGTACCGCATGGCAAGCAGTTTACACATCACAAACAGGTTTGATGCCATCAAGTGGTGGAACGATCGCGAACTGCTGTCGCCTGTGCAGCGATTGGAGATATTTATCGAAAAAGTTTTGCTCAAGTCACTTCAGCAAAATCTGGTAATTTTCCTAGATGACATTGAAAGCATCAGCAGCCTAAATTTCAGTACCAGCGATTTTTTTGCTTTGATCCGGGCTTGTTACTCCAAGCGGGCAGAGCAACCGGAATACGATCGCCTGACTTTTGCTGTTATGGGAGTAGCAGCCCCCTCAGAATTGATCCGAGATCCAAGATGCAACCCTTTTAATATTGGACGGCAGATTCATTTAAGTCGATTCCAACTGCACGAAAGTTTGCCGCTAGCAAAAGGATTAGCCCTGAAAGCTTTTCGCCCCCAAAAAGTGCTCCAAGAAATATTAGCTTGGACGGGTGGCCAACCGTTTCTAACTCAAAAACTTTGCCAATTGGTACTTGAGTACGGGCCTTTTATTGGCAGAAATTCCGAAGCTCAGCAGGTTGAAAAACTGGTCAAACACAGAATTATTAAAAATTGGGAAGAAGAAGACGAACCCCAACATTTGACCGCCATACGCGATCGCATTTTCCATAACCACTGCGACCTCACGCGGCTGTTAACGCTGTACCAGCAAGCTTTGCAACCGCCCCAGGCAACAAAATCCGGGGAATCGCAGGGAGTACCAGCAGATTACTCTCCCGAAAAAATCGAATTGCAACTGTCAGGACTGGTTGTGAAATCTCACGGTAAATTAATAGTTGCTAACCTAATTTATCAGTCAGTTTTTAATCAATTTTGGGTGGAAAAAGAGCTGGGGAAATTGGCTCCGTACCGCTCCGCGCTAGCAGCATGGCTGGCTTCAGACCGCGAAGATGAATCGCTGTTATTGACAGAGGAAAGTTTGCAGTCAGCTTTGGATTGGGCTGCGGACAAACAATTAAGCCAAGAACACTATTGGTTCTTGAATCGCGATCGAACTGTTCGGGAAAAACCGACAGTTGTTGTGGCACAAGTTGCAGACAGCAGCGTAGACACAGAAGCAGACAGCAGCATCCTCACCCCGCCCTCAGACAGTGTTCCAATTGGCAGCAACGAACAGAGATTGTACGATCACATCGTCTCCTGCGTGGAAACAGAATCCCCCGCACAGGTGATCGAGCGGTTCCGAAAGCTATTTATCGACGGCATGGGCTATCCCGATCGAGAGATTGAAGCAAGTTTGTACAGTATAGTCTCCGTCAAGCGATCTGATCAGGACTTTAAATATCTCCTTCACCGCTGCTGCTACATCCCGATCAACCGCTGGCAATTGAATTCCCAAAACCAATTCGCGATTGCCAAGTTGGTAGCTTTATTTAAGCAGACTTCTCCCCGATTCGGGATGGAATTTTACATAGTCAAGCGCTTGCAAGAACAAATAAAATTATTTACGAAAAGTGACGAATTCCAGACCATAGAGCGCTTAGTAAAAGCCTTAGATAGAGAGGCGGAACAGCAGAAACAAGATACAGATTCTCCTTTGGGCGAATTGATCTGTCGGTATCCTTATTTGTACGGCTATTCTCTACTGAGCAAGGACAGCATTGAGGAAGACCAACAAACCATCCAAAAACTGGCATTTCAAAGACAGAGACAATTTGAAACACATTTGTCTAAATATTTGAATTATATGGTTGAGCCGAGAAATACAGAAATAGGAATTGTGCAGCGGGCGGCTAATCCCACACTTTTGAACGATGCAGAACTGCACTTAGCGGTGAGGGAATTTGCCGGAAAAGTAGCAGGCGATCGCAGCTACAAAGAAGCGGCTCAATTTTTCCTGAGAGATTCCCGACAAACTCCTTCTTACGCTTCATTTAAAGTGGATTTATATGAATATTTAATATCGTCGATCGAACCAGAATACGGGGGGCGTCAATTTAATGACCGTTTGTACAAACAAATCAAAAATACATTGCGAGAAAATGACTCGGTGAAATTCAATAATCCATTGTTAGTTCGTACTTGCCACCAGTTGTTCAACTTCTTAGTAGTAGAAAATTCCCAACATCCCAGCCACTACGTTTTTTACGATTTAGTGTACAACCTCGGCGCCAGCAGGACAATGGGTTTACTGCTGAAACTTGTACTGCTTTCGGGCAAAGTCAAACCAGAGTTGGAAAAGCGATTTTCTATTTTGTTTAATCACTATGAAGGTAAAGCTTCTAATGAAATTATGTGGTTTGTCAAATCCTTGGAAAATTTTAATGTGGCTTTGGTTATGAATTTTGGTAAGACGGATTTGTCTTTGGTTAAACAGCAGCTTATTTTGACTTGAGAATAACAAAATCGTTCGGAGAGGGTTATATAACAATACAGTTCAGTTAAACTCGATCCCCCCTAGCCCCCCTTAAAAAGGGGGGGACAAGAAATTACTCAAAGTCAACCCCTACTCCCCTTCTTAAGGGGGATTTAGGGGGATCTCCGAGGAATAAATAGTTTTAACCCAAGCGTATTGGGTTATATAATAGTAGTGAACAAACCTGACGGTCAACTGAGTACAGTTAGACGGCAGGCTTCTTTTTCCTTTTTTTCAAAGGCTTTTTATAGTGAGGTAGTTCCACCCCCACTTGCTAATATATTATCAGAGTATTTCCCGATCATCTTGGGGTATAAAAGAATAATTGTCGGTTTCGGTACCGAAACCCGACGAGCCTTTCATCCCAAGGAGTAATTCCCAACGGGGTACGGGGCCCAGCGCTCAGATTAATCCCCTCTAAATATACGCCCGGGACTTCCCGGCTGGTAGTTAATTTAAAAAAATCCAGGACAAACCAATGAAAGCCTTTGAAGTCACAGGAACGATCGACGAAAAAGGTCAATTAATTCTCGATCGACCTTTAACCGCAGAAACTCCCGGCCGCGTGCGAATCATCGTTCTTCTTCCCGAACCTACAGATGAAGATGAAGACGACCCCGATGATACTCCAGTGGCAGAAGTGAAAGCTAGTCTCAAAAGGGCATTCCAGGAAGCTAAAACCCGACAGCGAATACCTCTTTCTAAAATGTGGGAGGGCATCGATCGATTTTAGATTTGAGATTTGAGATTTTAGAGGATCGCATGATTTATCAAGTAGAATCACCGTCGATCGTACTTTTGTTAACCATTTACTCAAAATCCGATCGAACTCACATCTTGCACCATTCTCAAGAACGGGCTCTCCGGCCCGTTCCACAAAGAGTAGATTTTCTTGTGGAACAGGCATCTTGCCTGTTCCTAAAAGGCTAATTGAGAATGGTGCAAGATGTCAGATCGAACAGATATCAGCCTCAACGAAATCCGCAACATCATCGCCGAGTTTGACGAAAACGAATAGCGGTGTATTATAAACTCTATGATTAGCTATCTCAAAGGCACAGTCGCCGATATCGCCAAAGGCAGCAACCGCGTCATATTGACTCTCGAAGTCAATCAAATCGGCTATGAAATCCAAATTTTGCCCCGCGTGACCGGTCAATTGCCAGCATCCGGCGAAGTCGCCCAAATTTTTACCCACCAGCAAGTTAAGGAAGACCAAATCGTATTGTACGGTTTTGGCAGCGCGGCAGAACGCGATTTGTTTCGGCAGTTGACGAGTGTCAGCGGTGTGGGTGCTCAACTGGCGATCGCACTTCTCGATACTTTAGGATTACAAGATTTAGTCCAGGCGATCGTCGGCGGCAATACCCGCATTTTATCCAAAACCCCGGGCGTGGGTACAAAAACCGCAGAACGTCTCGCCCTGGAACTCAAAAGCAAACTCTCGGAATGGCGACAGCAAGCAGGTTTGACAACTTCAGTCGCCGCCGGAGTCCCCCCAGCTATTCAAGAAGAAGTGGAGATGATCCTGCTGGCGATGGGATACACTGCGGCGGAAGTCTTGCAAGCGCTCCAAACCCTCAGTCAAGACAGCACTTTGTCCGCCAAAGGTGATGCGGATGATTGGATACGTGAGGCGATCGCCTATTTGAGCCGATAGTTTTCTGCTTAATACTATGGTTTTTGAGTGTGCCCTGTCTCAGCGTCAGTTTGAGGAGTTCCGCACTCGCCTGCGGGGACGGGTGAATTTGGATGAAGATAACATCCGTTTTTATGCCTTGTCAACGCGGGCGATCGGGCAGGTAGAAACTTGGGGTTCTGGCCCGCCGGTGACTCAACCGCCAACTTCGATCGTTGTTTAAAGTATTTTTTTTGACACTTGACAGCCAGGGAAATCTACGTTACTATGTCTCCATTGCTAGATTATGGTTGTAAATCCACAGAAGCCCAAGTTTACTTGTCGTGTTAATTACTACCCGAATCAACAGCACCAGTACCTAGAAAATTAAATAGATTAAAGTAGTGTTTTAGCAGTTCAATCATTTAGCTATCCGACCGCCTCGCTAAATGGCTGAAACACAGATTCTCTCGTATAGGCGGCCGTTCTATTGTGCAGTAAGGGTTTCAGCGATTTTCGGCAGCCAATTTTCGGCTCTAAGTGAGCTCAGCATCAGAGGCGGTCGCAAACGGCTTCTGGAGCCTTTACTGGGCAAGGTTTTCACAACGAGGGGCCGCAATTCACTTTTCCCCGCAAGGGGATTGAAACATACTAGCGTCAACTAGGCCATATCCGCAGATGATAAGTCTGGCCGCAATTCACTTTTCCCCGCAAGGGGATTGAAACTCAAGAACATTAGACCTCTTTCCTAATTCCAAGCCGCAATTCACTTTTCCCCGCAAGGGGATTGAAACTATGGGTATAAGAGATTTACAAGTAGCGATTACTTCTTCTAAGCCGCAATTCACTTTTCCCCGCAAGGGGATTGAAACGCTAACATATAGTTTACTGGTATAGCCTTCTGAAGCCGCAATTCACTTTTCCCCGCAAGGGGATTGAAACCTGATACACACATGTGTTTTTCCTTTTTTGCTTATTTTGCTAAGCCGCAATTCACTTTTCCCCGCAAGGGGATTGAAACAATAAGTTAAGCATTTGTTGTAATCTTTTAGTAAAGGCCGCAATTCACTTTTCCCCGCAAGGGGATTGAAACTTGTCTTTTATCCATAATTTTTCAAAATTGCAAATTGGCTTGCCGCAATTCACTTTTCCCCGCAAGGGGATTGAAACTTGTTATTCCAACAGTGGTTAAGTGTTCCTTTACTGATTCGTGGCCGCAATTCACTTTTCCCCGCAAGGGGATTGAAACTTTAGTTAATTATTTACTGGTAGTTGGGCACTTGCTAAGCCGCAATTCACTTTTCCCCGCAAGGGGATTGAAACATGAAACTAGATTACTCATAAATTCAGTAGTAGAGCCGCAATTCACTTTTCCCCGCAAGGGGATTGAAACCTTAAATTCAAAAGGTTGCATGGTAGTCTCCTAAGTATTGTGATTTTTTTCATTGAGCTTAGTTAGGCCGCAATTCACTTTTCCCCGCAAGGGGATTGAAACTCTCATCTTCAGTGTGAAATCCCATCATTAAACGTTTATGCCGCAATTCACTTTTCCCCGCAAGGGGATTGAAACAGAAAGAGGTTTCTTTTCTGAATCATCAGCGTAATAGCCGCAATTCACTTTTCCCCGCAAGGGGATTGAAACTGAGGTTGAGGTTTCACTGGACGTTGGGTTGCCAAGTTTTCAAGGCCGCAATTCACTTTTCCCCGCAAGGGGATTGAAACGATGCAGAGCGAAGGCATGCGAAAGAGCCTGATAATGCCGCAATTCACTTTTCCCCGCAAGGGGATTGAAACTTTGCTACGGCCCCTCCGTGAGATGGTCACTCAACCATTGCCGCAATTCACTTTTCCCCGCAAGGGGATTGAAACATAGTTGCCGGGTCGCAATCTTGAAAAAGAGTAGGTGCAGCCGCAATTCACTTTTCCCCGCAAGGGGATTGAAACGGGTAGCTTCCACTTATCCTGATACTCATACAGGGGTGGGCCGCAATTCACTTTTCCCCGCAAGGGGATTGAAACTTCATGGTCAGGACGTACCTACCAACCAGTATACAGATAAGCCGCAATTCACTTTTCCCCGCAAGGGGATTGAAACGGAGGCTAGATTGACTTATTGAGAGTTTAGCTTATTCTAGCCGCAATTCACTTTTCCCCGCAAGGGGATTGAAACGTAACTCCTTGGATTTGTCTCAAAAGACTTCTTACCTTTTGAGCCGCAATTCACTTTTCCCCGCAAGGGGATTGAAACCTTCTGCTAAACACCAAGCTAAATTGATAGTTTCTAAGCCGCAATTCACTTTTCCCCGCAAGGGGATTGAAACAATACACGAACCCCTAGATCATCTAGTGGCAACGTTAAGTGCCGCAATTCACTTTTCCCCGCAAGGGGATTGAAACTCGGATTTAGCTTGCATCTAATGTCAGCTAACCCGGTAGGGAACACAGCCGCAATTCACTTTTCCCCGCAAGGGGATTGAAACATTTAAAGGGTTTCGATTTTAACAGCTTCGATAGCTTCGAGCCGCAATTCACTTTTCCCCGCAAGGGGATTGAAACGTTGTAAATGTGATTTTGTCCGCCGCGATCGCACCCGCCCAAGCCGCAATTCACTTTTCCCCGCAAGGGGATTGAAACAATCATGTATTGCGTCATTATTTTCAACCTTGTTAGCCGCAATTCACTTTTCCCCGCAAGGGGATTGAAACAACTGATTCATCTAATTTAAACTATAAACCAGATTTGCCGCAATTCACTTTTCCCCGCAAGGGGATTGAAACTACTTTCGAGCTTCTATCAATCCGTAAGTACACTGGATTGAGCCGCAATTCACTTTTCCCCGCAAGGGGATTGAAACTTGGTGCCTTTTTCGCTGAGATAGGTAAATTCAATCGAAGCCGCAATTCACTTTTCCCCGCAAGGGGATTGAAACAAGACGTAAGAGATTTATAGAGAAGAATAGTCCATATTTAGCCGCAATTCACTTTTCCCCGCAAGGGGATTGAAACTCTGTTTACTTTGTTACTAAAGCTGTATTCCATGATACGCCGCAATTCACTTTTCCCCGCAAGGGGATTGAAACATAGCAAAGATAACTCCGTCGGCATTCATCTTAGCAATGCCGCAATTCACTTTTCCCCGCAAGGGGATTGAAACCGTAATCGCCCATCCAGTTCGCCATATTTCCGTCCAGTCGCAATTCACTTTTCCCCGCAAGGGGATTGAAACTCGGTCTGCGAACTCTTGCAGCAAAAATTTCATCCCGCACGCTGCACCCTTGTCGATCGACTGTGGTACAATTGCAGATTGTGACAATCGTACAAAAAAAACTAAAATCAATTCATGGCTCTTACACAACAGCGCAAACAAGAAATCATGGGCGACTTCCAAACCCATGAAACCGATACAGGCTCAGCAGATGTCCAAGTCGCCATGCTGACCGATCGCATCACAAAACTCAGCGCCCACCTGAAAATCAACCAAAAAGACTTCGCCTCCCGGCGCGGTTTGATGATGATGATCAGCCGCCGCAAGCGCCTGCTGGCATACATCCAAAGGGAAAATGTCGATCGCTACAAAGCATTGATTGCCCGTCTAGGCATTCGCGGCTAAACACCAAAGCCAAAATTTGCGACAATATTCTTTAATCTTGGACAAACACCAAGACTTATTGAAAAATGTTCGAGATTTCAGGTTAGAGATAAAATATGTCCTCCGAACCACCCCGCAAGCGCTTGCCCTTTGAACCGGCAACAAATCGTAAAAAAACGCCTAAAAAGCCCCCAGAACCCCAAGCAAGCCTAGCCTTAGAGTCGGATTCTGCCGACAAGCAGCCGAAAGCTAACAAAACCGGAAAACAGTCGCAATCCATCCCAGAAGTAGTCAGCCAACGCATGATATCTCGCATAGCGGTGTTCTGCGGCATACCGACAATCCTGGGAATTTGCACATTTTTTGTCAGCTATTTGGTAGTCAGCAAAGGCTTGTTCGATCTGCCCAACACAGCAGTATTGCTGGTAAGCATGGGCTGTTTTGGTCTAGGCGTTCTGGGATTAAGCTACGGAGTCCTCTCGGCTTCCTGGGATGAAGAAATTTCAGGAAGCACTCTGGGGTGGGAAGAATTTAATACCAATTTTGGACGGATGCGAGAAGCGTGGCGCGCCGCGAAGCCAAAAAGTTAGTCATTAGTTATTAGTTATTAGTCATTAGTGACAACTTAACCTTAAACCGATAGTCCGATAGTCCGACAGGGAATGAATTCCCTGTCTCAAAGCGAAAGTCCTCTTGCATAGGACTAATGAATTTAAAAAGTTTTCTTCTCAGTCCTCTTCAGAGGACTTTAGCTTTGAGACAGGGGTTTTAACCCCTGGCGGACTTGGCGGGTAAGCGAGAGAACTTGGCGGACTAAAAGCTTAAGTTGACACCAATGGCTACTGCCGTGTCCTGATATCATTCGATCGCCATTGCATCTATTTTTCTCAGTTCATCCGTGTCATAATTCGTGTCTAGCCCAACTAAAAAGGCAAAAAAAAAATGATTATAGTAATGAAAGCCGGCACTCCAGAAGCCGAGATCGATCGACTAGACGAAGAGCTCCGCACTAACTGGGGTTTGATCCCAGAAAAAATCGTCGGCCGTTACAAAGTTGTCATGGGTTTGGTAGGCGACACCGCCGAGCTCGAACCGATGCAACTGCGCGAAATGAGCACCTGGATTGAAGAAGTGCTGCGCGTGGAAAAACCCTACAAACGCGCTTCTCTGGAGTACCGCCAAGGAGAAGCCAGCACAGTAGAAGTTGCTACTCCTTTAGGAACTGTGATGATCGGCTTGCATCACCCGATCGCGATCGTAGCAGGCCCTTGCTCGGTCGAAAACGAAGAAATGATTGTCGAAACGGCAATGCGCGTCAAAGCTGCTGGAGCTCATTTTCTCCGTGGTGGCGCGTACAAACCGAGAACTTCCCCCTACGCTTTCCAAGGCCACGGCGAGAGTGCTTTGGGATTGCTAGCTGCGGCCCGGGAAGCTAGCGGTTTGGGAATTATCACCGAAGTTATGGATGCGGCGGACTTAAGTGCGATCGTAGAAGTAGCCGATGTAATCCAAGTCGGGGCGAGAAATATGCAGAATTTCTCACTGTTGAAGAAAGTTGGAGCTCAAGACAAACCAATTTTGCTGAAGCGTGGCATCTCCGCCACCATTGAAGAATGGTTGATGGCTGCTGAGTATATCATGGCTTCTGGCAATCCGAACGTGATTTTGTGCGAGCGCGGAATTCGCGGGTATGACAGGCAATATACACGCAATACCCTAGATTTGTCCGCAGTACCAGTATTGCGGACTCTGACTCACTTACCGATTATGGTTGACCCGAGTCACGGCACCGGTTGGGCGCAGTTTGTACCGTCAATGGCGTTTGCTTCGATCGCCTCTGGTACAGATTCGCTGATGATTGAAGTGCACCCGAATCCGAAAAAAGCTTTGTCTGACGGGCCGCAATCTTTAACACCGGATCAGTTCGACAAGTTGATGGAAGAATTGGCGGTGATTGGTAAAGTCATGGGACGTTGGCCGCAACCCGTGCCTGTTTTGGCATAAAAACAGGCGAAACGCCTAACCTAAAATGCGATCGCGGTTAAATCCCCGACTTCTTTAAGAAGTCGGGGATTTTGTTATTGTGTTTTTGGAATAGAGGCCCAGGGGCGATCGTACTTCTAGGAATGTTAGGAAATTTTGTATAATAGATATATGAATTAATTAGCGAGAGGGCTAGGAGTCATGGTAGGCATCGGAACCAAACTCACTTTAGAAGAATTTCTAGCTTTGCCCGACGGAGATGTATATTATGAGTTTGTAGATGGTCAAGCAGTTCCTAAAGTGTCTCCAAAAATTTTTCATTCCAGTTTACAGGGAGCTTTAAATTTCCTATTGCGTCTATGGAGTCGGGGAAAAGGTAGAGTCTTTCCAGAATTAGCGGTTCTATTAAAGCGTCAGGATCGAAACTGGGCTCCTGTACCAGATTTACTGTATATTTCTTATGAACGTTTACCGCAGAGTTATCGGCGGAATCAAGCTTGTCCCGCAATTCCTGAACTGGTGATTGAGATTAGATCACCGGATCAAAGTATGAAGGAATTTGAAGAGAAGGCGAAAGATTATTTGGCGGCGGGAGTTCCGCGAGTTTGGGTGATAGATCCAGAAGCTATTTTAATAAAAAGCTTTTTCCCGGATGGTTCGAGTCAAGTTTATACGGATAATACACCGATTGTGGATGAGTTGCTGCCTGGTTTGGAGTTAACGACTCGGCAGATTTTTGAAGAAGCGGAATTGATTGATTGATTGATTGAGGGCGATCGTACTCTGTGCAAGATATCAGTGGTAGGGTGCGTGACAACGGGAAAACTTTAACTCGCGGCGGTGGGACTATTGACTGTCACGCACCGCACGCGGGCAAAGCATTGAATAATAAGCTGTCACCGGAAACGAGCTCACTTACACTTCGAGACGGATTTTGACTGTTGTGCCAAAAGCTTTTCTGAAGGCTGATTCAACATCGGGAAGTTTTTGAATTGCCATTAGCAAAAGTGGTGTTGAGGAAACTTTAATTCGGGCTTCGCCATCATGGATAGCAATCAGTTTTCCGTGCTGTCGCATCAGTTCTTTAGCGCTGCGTGCTGATATGTGAAGCAGCACAGTTTTCCATGTGAGGTCTAGTATTCCTTGCATTGCTTCTTCTATTTGTTTGAGGGTGTCGTTTTTTTTAGGTAAAACGCCTGGTAGTTCCAGTTGAACGAAATTTTGTGCTTGCATAGTCTTACTCATGATGAAGAAATGATTGTTTTAACTGGGAAATGAGCTATCGGCTAACTTGCTTCCCATCTCTATATTCCTTGAACAGCAAAGGCTTGACGGCTCAATTTCAACGCACCTCTGGCGCTGTCTCCAAAAGTGAGCCAAAATTGAGCCGCGCCACAAATGGGCAGATGTTATAAGTTAAATATGGTTACTGAAGGTTAAAAAATCAGCATGGCAGCTACTCTGAGAGCATCGGAATCTGGGTTAAAAATTGTCGATCGGGCAAGGCGAAAGAAAGGCTTGGAAAAACAAGCTTCTAGCTGGTACGGTGAGGCCCAAACTTCAAAATCAGTTTTAAAGCGGTTTTGGCGGCGGATTCCTATTGAGCAACCAGCTTTTGTTAATATTTGCAAGGCTGTACAAGTGGATAACTGGGAAGATATTGTTGATGATAGTCCCTTGTCTGAGACAGATTCGAGAGCAGAGTTTTTTGCTTGTGACGATGCTTGGGTTGGTCGAAAAGACCTGATTAGTCAACTCGCCCAGAAGGTTCAGGGTTCGTGTCGCCTGTTAATTCTGCTTGGCATCGCGGGAATTGGTAAAACGGCTTTAGCTGAAAGATTGGCGGTGGAGTTGCAAGACGACGGTCGTAAGTTTCATCAGGAAAATTTTGAAAACGACCAGCAAGCTTCTGATTTTGCTAGTGTGGCGATTCGATGGTTGGAAAAGTGGGGAGAACGCATTACGCCAGATGACCGCAAAGATACACAGCGGTTGGTGAATCGATTGGTCAAGCGATTGCGAGAAAATCGGTATTTGGTGGTGATAGATTCTCTGGAACTGATTTTAAAAGGAAATGAAGAAACAGGCTGGAATGGTTTTCAGGATGAGTTGTGGGCAAAATTTTTTGAAAGTTTTTTGGCAGTAGAATCTTGTCAAAGTCGTATCATCGTAACATCGCAGGATTTGCCAGAGCAAATTCCGGCCCGTTATAAAAATTTCTGGTATTGTCAAGAATTGAGGGGACTGACAGCATCAGAACAGTTAGACTTGTTCGAGAAAACTGGACTAGAGGCTGAAATAGATTCACCAAACAAACCTTATTTAGAACGAATCGGGGCTGCTTATGAAGGGCATCCATTGGCTTTGCGGGTGATTGCTGGGGAAATTGGCAGTAAGCCTTTTTATGGCAACGTGGCGGGCTATTGGAATAAATACGGGCAGGAAATTGAAGAAGTTGAGAAGGCAATTGAGGAAGCTAAGACCAAAGGAATAACCGCATCAGCAGATGACGACTGGCGACTGGATCGATATACTCGCGAACTGCGAAAAAATGTGCGGTTCCGGCTGGAAAAGACGTTTGAGAGATTGAAAAAAGATATTTTGAATGCCTATCGATTGCTTTGCGAAGCTTCTGTGTATCGCTGTGCAGTACCGCAAGAGTTTTGGCTGAGTCATTTGGAAGATTGGGATTGTGATGACCAGAAGCAAGAGTTAGCGTTGGATGCGTTGCGCGATCGCTTTTTGGTAGAAGAAGAATTAATTGACGATGAGGTACACTTGCGGCAGCACAATTTAATTCGCAGCGTAGCATTAGAGCATTTGAAAAATTTGACAGGGAGGTAGTGGACAATATGAAGAGTGATTTTGCTGAATTTGATTTTAAAAGTCAAAATGGTTTGGATGTTGACATCACGCCACCGGGAGAGTGGATGCTGGCTAATCTGGGAATTGATCTAGCAACACCGGAGTTTAGGGAACTGCCCCCTTGTAAACGCGCTCAGTACAGAGCGGTTAAAAATTGGCTGACGAGGTACAAACTGAAGCCGGATGCTTCCAATTTTGAGAAAGTTCGAGGATACTTGGAAGCATTTCACCATCTCTGCGAAGTGGAAGAGTGGGAAAGAGCTAGCAAAATCATTGAGATCGACCTTGATATACCTAATAATACAGAATTACACAATCCGCTAATAACTTGGGGCTACTATCGTGAAGTAATTGATTTATACAGTAGACTATTGGGAAACTTAGACCCAGCCAGTGATGCTGTTTGTTTCTTGGGTCTGGGTAAGGTATATCATTACTTAGGAAGCTACGACGAAGCTACTTCTTATTATAAGGAAAGTTTATCTAGAATGTTGAAGATAGGCTATAGTTTAGGTGTTGGGAAAGTTTGGGGCAGTATGGCTAACACTTACCTTGCTATAAGAGAGTACGATCTAGCGATTAGTTGCTATGAAGAATGTTTGGTTATTTCTCGAAAAACAAACAATCAAGAAAGTATTGGATCAACATTGGGCAATTTAGGGAATATATACTTTGCCCTAGGGAAATACGATATAGCGATGGATTATGCTGAGCAACATTTCATAATTGCAGAAAAAATAGGCAATTTACAGGGCATAGGGATAGCATTAACTAATTGGGGAAATGCGCTATTTAAACTTGGTCATCATTTAGAAGCTCATAAAAAAATTTTGAGAGCATACGAAATTTTTATACAAATTGGCGACCGTCGCTCTGAGGCTCTAATTTTTTACAATTTGGCGAGCTTCCAAGCGGAGTTAGGCAACCTTCCTCTAGCTATTGATTCTTACAATCTCGCCCTCTCCATCGCCACCGAATTAGGCATCCCGCTAGCAAAAGAGTGTCAGGAATTGAAGGAACAATTACTGAGCAAACCAACATAAACTGTGAGGTATCGGTATCTAAAAGGTGTAACGTATCTGTGGTAAGCGCTCGATGAGCAACGATTTTTCACTTCCCTTAAAACAAAGTGAGAATTGCCGTATTAGGAGTCTCACTTAAAGCTGCGATCGCACCATAGTTTTCTCTTAGCATTCTCTCTATATCCCCTGTTGAACAATTTCCGCGACGTATCCAAATTACCTTTGGGGGAAATCCCAACAATAGACTCAATTCACTAAAATCCGCATCCTTGGTAACAATAATATAGTCATGCTGACGAGCATAATCCCAAACCTCGCGATCTGGTATAGTAGCTAATCCAATCCCATCAACATGGACTGAACCAGGGTAGATATCTGCGAGGCGATCGACAAGACGAGGAGAGAGATTTTGGTCAAACAAAAGTAGTCTCATGACCCAACGACTAACATAAACTGTTCGCGTTTAGCGGCGAAACTCAAGCAAGCTAAAATATCCTGTTGGGTGAGATAGGGAAAATCATCTAGAATTTCTTGATAAGTCATCCCAGAAGCAAGATATTCCAGCACGTCATAGACTGTAATTCTCATGCCTCGAATACAAGGTTTACCACCTCGTTTACCCGGTTCGATCGTAATTATATTAGCGATATCTTGGTCTGACATGGCTCTCTTCTGTTAGTTTCTGTTTTTAATTCTAACTTAGGAAGCTGAGTTTCACGATCGCACGCCCTACTCAAAGACATTCATTAAGTTGCTTCATATCCCCTTGCGGCTGTACTTGCTTGTGCAAACTAATTTTGTCGCCCACTTCATACCCCGAATTAAAACCCGCCGCGCTGCTGACTTGAGAATCTGTTCTCGTTCTAATTTTAACCCCTCGGCCCTCTAGATAATCCGCGATCGCCTGTTGATTTTTCTCAAACATCGATCGCACTACAATCGCTGGAGTCGCCGCCACATCGCCCGAACCCGGAATCCCCGACTCTTCCATCTCCTGTTTTTGTTCCAACAATCTTTGTCTCAACCTCGTCGCGCATCCAACCCGAAAAGCATTCAGATACGCCAACCCCCTGCCGTTTCCTTTGCGGTATTTAGCCCTTTTTTCAATCGCCGAACTCAAATACTCGTACAGATGTTTGCAAACAATCAGGTTTGTAGAAGTTCCCACCAAAAACATACTGCCATTATAAGTGTTTCGCATGGCATTGCAACCGTTAGCGTCGGCAATTCCCGAAAGCAGCATCATTTTCCAAGTGACAAATTTCGATGTTGTTTCAACTGAGTTTTCGTCAATCTCTTCTTGGTGATTTGGCCCTAAATCCGCGAGGCTGAGATTGTACTGGGCCAGTAAAAGGGAAGCTTTTTCGGCTGCGGCAGTCGATTCGTTTTCATTGGATGAGGTGGCGAGGGCTAAAAGCTTTTTGATTCTTTCGACAATACTTGTGTCTGGCATTTTTCAATCGATTTTAGGGTGAGAGTATGCGGTGGCAAGGATTTGGGTGAATTCCTATTTTAGTATAGCTGGGAATGTGCAATGTTTTTTGAGGAGGATTTTTTTGAACCGCAGAGGGCGCAGAGGGCGCAGAGAGAAAGAAAGAAAGAAAGAAGTTTGCAACTGATGGGCGGATTGGTTACTCTTCGAGGACTTCTAGGACTGATTTGGGCAACAATTTATCTTTAAACCAGACTACTTTGGCTGGCACATCATTTACATTCACCCCGGCTTTTTCTAAATTCAGCCGTTCGGAAATAGCTAAAATCAAATGATCGCATTCTGACTTCTGTACTTGTGCAAATTTCTTTTGCAAATACTCCGGCCGCCAATAGCCCACTATTTCTAATAAAAACACTCGCCCGTCGGGATGCACCAACCGAAAGTCGGGAATCATCACACTACCTGGTATCGGAATTAAATCAACTTCTCGCTCTAGTTGCCACTCGGTTTTTGTGGAATTCCATCTTTCAGCAAATGCTGCTTCTAACATACTATCATAAGGCTTGCCAGGGGGATAGTGGCTGACTAAACCGCAGTCGGAGTTTAGGGTGAATTTACCTGTTTTCAAAACGCCACTAAAAGGATCTTTTGT
Organism: Microcoleus sp. D2_18a_B4; assembly: GCF_036702475.1. Lineage (NCBI taxonomy): Bacteria > Bacillati > Cyanobacteriota > Cyanophyceae > Oscillatoriales > Microcoleaceae > Microcoleus > Microcoleus sp. D2_18a_B4. The sequence goes on along the minus strand of NZ_JAUBTL010000025.1, from coordinate 71,322 downwards.
GTGCAGTGTCGAGTGCATACTCCATTTAGTGACGTGCAGCAGTGCCGGCAGCATTTTCGCCAGGGCTAAGCCGTAGCGGGTGCTGGGTTTGAATAAGCTTGTAGGGCCGTCTATTGTCAGTGTAAAACCGTGGTCTGCATCGCCTTCGATGTAAGTCATTAATTGAAATAGTTTCAGATAGCGAAATAAGAGTTTGTATTCTCCTGGATCGTTGCGGTGGGCGGTTAATTGGACTTGACTTGCTCGGTAAAATATGCCTTGAACTTGAGAAAGATTGTATTTGTGAAGCAAGTTTTCGGGTGTTGGTGCATTAAACTCTGTGAGGATTTTGTTTTCGTTTAAATCGGCGTATAAACCTGTAGTGATTTCGTGAGGCAAAACTTCTCTGTTTAACTCTTGGCTGAGTTCACTTGCTACTTTTTCCAGGGTTAATTGGGTGGATTGAGGGCTGGGAGTCGATCGCGCAGACAATGCAAAAACCCGCTGTCTCAACTCTGAGGGTTCTAGGGGACTGATGACTTCCAAGGTGCAGAAACCGCCTTTCAGCAGGTGCGCTAATCCCCGTTTCAGCCGATAATCCGGGCTGTCGCCTTCTAATTCTAGCAAGCGTCCGTCGAGTTCGCCTTGGGTTTTGCCGATCGACTCTTGAAAGCAGTTGATCATTTCGGTAGCTGCTTCTAAGTTTTTAGCATCTATCTTGAGGCGGAGAGGAATAATTGATTCTCCGTTTTGGCGGTGACTTAATAAATCAGTTGGTAACATAAGCCGTGAAAACTTTTACTCAATTTTTTGTTCAACAATCACCATAACTCCCCTAAGTTTTCCCTCTTCTGTCAAGCTTTGGGTAGTCCGAATACGCCGATCGGAACTGACAAGATGGATGGTTTCAACAGCCCTCATAAAGCCAGTTGCTTTGTCCCATACTTGAAAAATTATCAAATCATCTCCAACTTCTGTCGCTAGTGTATTGTAGTTGGGAAAAACCGAGTCCAGACCTTCAATTTGCACTTGCCCTTCCCCGACAACATAACCCACAAACTTTTGGGTTTCACTCTGACCATTGGCATAAGTTTGAAGGTTAGTTTGCCTCCACTCGTTATCAACTATTTTCTGGGTAACAACTGCTGTAAAACGCCTGGTTTCTTTGCAGTCGGCATCGAGTATTGTCCAGTCTCCCTCCCAAACTCCTGTATGTTTGGGAAAAATTTTAAAGTTAGTTAGTTTTGCAGTTTCGCTCATTTTTAGGCAATGTGAATTAGTTAATATTGAGATTATACACTAATTGGGTAATCTTAAATCATCCTTAGAATCATCATTTGTTTCACCCCATTTTGCGGGTGATTCGGCTGCTTTTTTAGTCGCCTCCAGGTTGACTCCGTAAATGGGTGTTGGTTTGACAGTTTCTAATTTCTGATATTCAGGCTTTGGCGGTTCTATTTTTGTTTTTACATGGGGTTGGTGAGGCTGCATTCCTCCTCAGCGGCGTTGGGATGTTCTTCGTCGCGAAGAACGCGAAGGGAAGAGAGAGAAAGAAAGAGAGTGTTCAGAAATAGTTTAGGCTTGCTACCAGGGAATTTCATCATTGTCTTCTCCCCATTTTGCGGGTGATTCTGCTGCTTTTTTGGTTGTCTCTCGGTTGACTCCATAAATGGGTGTGGCTTTGACAGTTTCTAATTTCTGATATTCTGGCTGTGGCGGTTCTATTTGTGCTTTTACTTGGGGTTTGTGAGGCTGCATTCCTCCTCGGCGGCGCTGAGAAGTTCTTTCTTCGCTGGTGTCTTCGGTGACGACTTCGTAGAGAATTGCTAACTTATTTACATCGCTGCTTTTGCGGAGAACTCGACCCAATCGCTGAATGTATTCGCGTTCGCTGCCGGTGCCTGACAATATGATAGCAATTCGGGCGTCGGGAACGTCCACTCCTTCGTTGAGAACGTGGGAGGCGACGAGAGTTTTGTATTCGCCGCTGCGAAAGCGATCGAGGATTTCGTGGCGTTCTTTGACTGGGGTTTGGTGGGTAATTGTGGGGATGAGAAATTCTTGGGAAATTCGGTAAACTGTGGCGTTATCTCCGGTGAAAATTAGCGTGCGCTGGGGAGAGTGTTCTGCTAGTATTTTGGCTAAGATTCGCAGTTTTCCTTCGGTACAAAGGGCGATTTCTTTGGCTTGGCGGTGGGCTAGCATGGCGCGCCGTCCTAGGGGCGATCGCGCGCTTGCCATGATAAACTGTTTCCAACCTTCGAGGCTGGATATTTTGATGTTAGACTGTTTTAAGAAGTCGTTGCGAATGTTGATTAATTCGGCGTAGCGGTGGGTTTCTTCTGTTGACAGTTTTACCATAATTTGAACTATTTTATGGTCGGCTAAAGCATCGCCTGCCAAATCTTCGGGTCTTTTGCTAAATACTGTCGGGCCGATCAGGAAATGTAAATCGCTGTGGCGGCCATCTGTGCGATCGGGTGTGGCTGTCAGTCCGAGTCGAAAAGGCGCGATCGCATATTCGGAAATTACTCGATAAAAGTCCGTTGGCAAATGGTGGCATTCGTCAAAAACCAGCAAACCGTATTTATTGCCCAAGGTTTCTGCATGAATACTTGCACTGTCGTAGGTTGCGACTAAAATTGGCGTTTTGTCTCGCGAACCTCCGCCCAACAATCCGATTTCGATGTCGGGAAAAGCTGCCTTTAAATTAGCATACCACTGGTGCATTAAATCAAGAGTTGGTACTACAATTAATGTACTGCGACCAGTGACTTGCATGGCTAATTGGGCCAGATAAGTTTTGCCGGAAGCGGTAGGGAGGACGACTACTCCTTGGCTTCCTGCTTCCTGCCAAGCTACGAGGGCCTGTTCTTGATGTGGGTAAGGCTGCATTTCCACGCTGGGTACCAGTTCGAGTAGTTCGTATGCCCTAGCTTCGTCCGTGAAGTGAATGCACTCGGCTTGGAGGCATTCTACCAGCGGGCGGTAGTGAATGGCTCGAATGCGGTATTTTTCCACGCGATCGTCCCATGTCGCAAAGTCCACCCAGTCTCTGCCTTTGGGCGGCGGGTGTAGCAGGAGCGTTCCGCGATCGAATGTTAAGGTAGGTATGCGTGGCATTTGTTTAGATAGGGGGGCGAGTTATGCCTGTTAAATTATAAGTGACCGATCAAATATATTGACACCAAACTCTCTAGAAGTTAGTTCTTTTTTAAGCAAATCTCTAGAACCACCATCTACTTTATACCTTTTCGGGTTGTTTGTTAAGATTTTTACCATTTTTTTTACCAGATAAGTTTGTCCAAATGTCAAAAGTTCATTTGCACCTACCTAGTTAGTTGAAAGTCTGGCGAAGATGTTTGAATATCTAAAGATAGTATGGTTGCTGAGGTGGGTACTCAATACGGGCGCTTGGCAGAAAAAAAAATTTCTCTTCCCCAGCCCCAAAAACTGCACCTCACTGATGATAATTTGGAGTCATTAAAAAAAAAGGAAGTCACAAAAAACAATTAAAAAGAAGGGGTATAAAAGGTAAGTGTAGAGCTTCCAGAAGGGAATTATTTAACCCTTTTAAGTGGCTTTCCTTACGAGAATTTTGACGTAATGTATATCAATGCCGACCACGCATATCAAATAAAGTAGGAACAAGCTAAAAAGACGATCGACGGGATGGAAAACGATCAATTTGGGAAATTGCGATCGCACTGGCGGAAAATCCAACAAAAATTCTCCTAGCCCAGCCGGATTGCCAAATCTAAAATCTACAAGAGTATTGTCCCGCTGGGGATGGTTTTTAGGTTAGATTCGATCTATGTATGCCTGAGATTAGAGGTTATAGATGGAAATAGGCGTCCCCAAGGAAATCAAGGATTTAGAGTTTCGAGTCGGGCTCAGTCCCACAAGTGTCCGGGCTTGTTCGGACAAAGGTCACACAGTTTTTGTGGAAACGAATGCTGGTGCTGGGGCCGGTTTCGCGGACGAGGACTACGTTGAAGCAGGCGCTAAGATTGTCTTAAAGGCTTCAGATGTCTGGAATCGCGAACTAATTGTTAAAGTTAAAGAACCGCTGCCTGCTGAGTATCCGCTGATTCAAAAAGAGCAGTTGCTGTTTACATATTTGCACTTGGCGGCCGATCGCACATTAACCGAGCATTTAATCAGCAGCGGAGTCCAGGCCATCGCCTACGAAACCGTCGAACTCCCGGACAGAAAATTGCCACTGCTGACACCGATGAGCATTATTGCAGGGCGTTTGTCCGTGCAGTTCGGAGCTCGGTTTCTGGAACGACAGCAAGGTGGCCGGGGCGTACTTTTGGGTGGTGTACCGGGGGTAAGACCGGGTAAAGTTGTGATTTTGGGCGGCGGCATTGTCGGCACAGAAGCAGCGCGAATTGCTGTAGGAATGGGCGCGAGAGTGCAAATTTTAGACGTAAATGTCGATCGCCTAGCCTACCTGGAAACTCTGTTCGGTTCCAGAGTAGAATACCTCTACAGCAGTCCTTTGCAAATTGAAGCAGTTGTTCCCGATGCTGATTTGTTAATCGGTGCGGTTTTGGTCTTAGGTAAAAAAGCTCCGGTGCTGGTTTCTCGCGAATTTGTTGCCAAGATGCACCCCGGTTCTGTAATTGTTGACGTAGCCGTTGACCAAGGCGGCTGCGTGGAAACTTTGCGGGCGACTTCTCACACAAATCCTACTTATGTTGAGGAAGGAGTTGTGCATTACGGCGTGCCGAATATGCCCGGTGCCGTGCCTTGGACTGCGACTCAAGCTTTGAATAACAGCACTTTGCCTTATGTTTTGCAGTTGGCAAATAACGGGATTAAAGCTTTGGAAATGAATCCGAGTTTGGCGAAGGGATTGAACGTGCAGAAGCACCGATTGGTGCATCCGGCCGTGCGCGAGGTTTTCCCCGATTTTGCTGATTAGATTCCCATTTTTCAGCAAATCCCGTAGGGTGCGTCAGATCAAAGCTTCTGGATTATTAATAACCGGACGCGATCTGACGCACCCTACTCAACTACACAGCGTTTTGCCAGGTTTGGCTAACAGTAAATCCTCGAAACTAAAGCATTTCTCAACCCGAACAGTAATTTGTGCAAAAAATTACTCGCAGCCCCGAAAAAAATAAATTCCCCAAAACACTTGACAGATTCGCGGAGGTATGGCAGAGTAGTAATTCGTGACCGATGCGGAACTGGCGGAATTGGTAGACGCGCATGATTCAGGTTCATGTGGTGCAAGCCTTCCGGGTTCAAGTCCCGGGTTCCGCATTCCCAAGGCAGAAGGAAGTTTGGGGTTAACCCGATACAGGCAATAACCCCATTCGCTCTGCTGAATTAAACAATGCTGACAAGTATTCAAAACCCCCTAGTTAAAGAAATTCGCAAGCTGCACAGCTCGAAGGGACGCAGGGAACAACAATTATTTTTACTCGAAGGGACGCACTTGCTGGAAGAAGCTTGCGCTGCCAAATACCCGCTAGCAACGGTTTGCTGCACTCCCGAATGGCTGGATCAGCATGGGGAACTTTGGGAGCAAGTTGGTAATTTAGCCGATCGCACAGAATTAGTAAGTGCAAAAGTGTTAGAGTCGATCGCCACTACAGTCCAACCCGACGGCATTGTCGCCACCGCACCCCGCACTGCAACAGAGCCCGCAAAATTGTCAACTTTAGGAATAGCCCTAGAAACAATCCAAGATCCCGGCAACTTGGGGGCGATCGTCCGCACGGCTGCGGCTGCTAATGCCGACGGTTTGCTGCTGAGCGCAGACAGCGCCGATTTAGACCATCCCAAAGTGCTGCGCGCCTCCGCAGGAGCTTGGTTTAAGCTGCCAATGGCAGTCAGTCCCGATTTAACCGCCGAAGTCTCTGCATATAAAAATCGAGGAATGCAAATTTTAGCAACCGTCGCCGGGGCCAGTTTAAGTTATTGGGAAGTAGATTTGCGAGTGCCGACTCTGATAGTTTTGGGTAACGAAGGCTCTGGTTTGTCGGAAGAATTGAGGAGTTTGGCCGATCGACAAATCCAAATTCCCCTGAGTCGTGGCGTAGAATCTTTAAATGTGTCGATCGCCGCAGCCCTCATCTTGTACGAAGCTCAACGGCAAAGAAGTCAATCGATTTTAGATTTTAGATTTTAGATTTTAGATTGAAGCATTGAGCCCACGGATAAATTCGGGGGCCAGTTTATCCGATACAGGTTTTTTATTTCTGGACGGATGAATCCGGGGGCTTGTCTCCTGGATGTTTTCGGTCATTAGTCATTAGTCATTAGTCATTAGTCATTATCTGTTGGGGCGGGTTCATCAATATCTGTAACTTCATATTCAGGGCAGCCACGGGGGGCAGCCCCTACAAGATAATGAAACAGCCGTGCCCCTCTACCAATCTCCCCCTCTGAGATGTGGCGGCTTTTGTTTATATTGATGCAAACTGTAAAGCCAGGAAATCGGGTACTCTCGTATCAACAGTCCAGGCTGGCATGAAATAAATATGAAGAAGTGTAGTCAAGTGCTCTCACAAATGTTAAGATTCTTAACATAACGTAGTATTGTGCTCGCCCCAACCAAAACCTAACCTGAGACGGTGCTGACTGGGAGTAGTAGCTAGCTACCATAAAATTAAGCCTCTTTAAAAGGAAGGAAAGCGCAAGTCCCCGCCCGCTTTCCTTCCCAGCTAAAGCTAGGGGTTTGCGACTACCGCAAACCTTTAGAGGCACAGATCCTCAGCGGGAAAAGCTCATGAAAACTCTTAAGTCCTCAGATACAGATTCTGTTCGCGCTTACTTGCGGGAAATCGGCCGCGTTCCCTTGTTGACCCATGAGCAAGAAATACTCTACGGGAAACAGGTACAGCGCTCCACCGCACTGCATCAGGAGAAAAATATTTTAGCCGAAGAGTTAGGCCGCGACCCGACGGCGGCTGAATGGGCACAGGCAGTTGGGCTGTCTGAGGCACAGTTGCAGCGGACGATCGAACACGGGGAAAGGGCAAAGCGCCAAATGGTGGAAGCGAATCTCCGCCTGGTAGTGTCTGTTGCCAAGAAATATATCAAGCGCAACGTAGATTTACTGGATCTAATTCAGGAAGGCACGATCGGGATGCAGCGGGGAGTAGAAAAATTTGACCCGACTAAGGGCTACAGATTTTCTACTTATGCTTATTGGTGGATTCGTCAGGCAATTACTCGGGCGATCGCCGAAAAAGGCCGCACCATCCGCTTGCCGATCCACATCACCGAAAAGCTCAACAAAATTAAAAAGGCTCAGCGCCAACTTGCTCAACAGCTCGGCCGCGCGGCCACGGCTGCTGAATTGGCATCAGAGCTAGAATTGACTCCCAAACAGATTCGCGAATATCTCGATCGGGCGCGCCTGCCACTTTCCCTGGACTTGCGCGTGGGAGACAATCAAGATACAGAGTTGGGCGATTTGTTGGAAGATACCGGTACTACGCCAGAAGATTTTGCCCTGCAATCTTCCCTGCGGACTGACTTAGACCACCTAATGGCGGAACTGACTCAGCAACAGCGAGAAGTGCTCGCGTTGCGGTTCGGTTTAGAAGACGGGCAAACCCTAACTTTGGCCAAAATAGGCGATCGTCTCAACATCAGTCGGGAACGAGTGCGGCAAATAGAACGGGAAGCTTTGACCAAACTCCGCAAGCGCAAGCAAGATATCAACGATTATCTAGCCAGCTAGGTAGATTGGGGATTGGCGATCGGGTCCCCCCCACTTGCAATCCCCAATCTAAAATCGTAAAAACCGCCGCTTTTAATTCGGTTGTGCCCACTTGGTTGCTATGACTGTCCTGCTACATTAGTAATTACTTAGTAATAAAGATCAGCAGCCATCAGATAAGGGTTATTTAATTTAACCGCCCGCGTCTAACATAACAAGCTGTTTCTGAAACGGAGGTACTCGTGAGCAACTCATCTAATAAATCCCCAGAATTCTTTGAAGAAGACGGAGAAAATGCCAACTTATTATGGCAATACGTGCAGTCAATGGCTCCCGACACAGTTTCTCAGTTGTCTAAGCCGACTTCTCACGAAGTGTTTCAAGTAATGGAGCGAAATATTGTTGGACTATTGGGGAATTTGCCTTCGGAACACTTCGGGGTGACAGTGACTACCAGTCGCGAACATTTGGGTAGATTGCTCGCCTCGGCTATGATTAGCGGTTATTTTCTGAAAAATGCCGAACAGCGAATGACTTTTGAAAAGTCGATACAAGCCAGTGAGAGACATGGCTCAGATGATTAGTAGATTCTTAACATTTAAGTGATCCAAGTGTCAAGCCCCCCCTCGCAAGATGGGGGCTTAATATTTTAGATTTTAGATTTTAGATTTTAGATTTTAGAGGGTTGATTTTAGATTAAATAATTGAAGAATTATTGATATTATTCTTACATTTCCAATTTCCAATTCCCAATTCTCAATTCCCCATTCCTAATTAATATGTCTGTTTCTCCTGTTGCCCACAAAGTTATCGGCGTTGCTGCAATCTGGAACGATCGCCAACAAATTTTGATTGACAAGCGCCGACAACATGGGCTACACGGGGGTTTCTGGGAGTTTCCGGGCGGTAAAATAGAGCCTGGGGAAACGATCGAAGCTTGCATAGAACGGGAAATTATGGAGGAGTTGGGGATTGTCGTAGAAGTTGGCGATCGCTTGATTACAATTGACCACGACTACACTAAATTTACAGTTAGACTATACGTGCACCACTGCCGCCACGTCAGCGGGGAACCGCAAACGATCGAATGCGAGGAAATTCGCTGGGTGACACTCGACGAAATTGACCAATTTACTTTTCCCAAAGCAAACGAACAGATTATTGCTGCACTGCGGAAAACTTGAGCTGTATACCAGAAATAAGAAGCAATAAGCAATCTTCCGCAAGGGTTTTAGGAATTAAGAACGTCCTAACCGTCGGGCGCGGTTGCTGTAATATCAAATTCGGTTGCTACTGACAACTGACAACGGACAACTGACAACTGACAACTGACAACTGACAACGGACAACTGACAACTGACAACTGACAACGGACAACTGACAAGTGACAACTGACAACTGACAACTGACAACGGACAACGGACAACTGACAACGGACAACGGACAACGGACAACGGACAACTGACAACTGACAACTGACAACTGACAACTGACAACTGACAACGGACAACGGACAACGGACAACTGACAACTGACAACTGACAACTGACAGCTAACTTTTATTTTTGGACGGGCAGAGTAAAGTGAAAACAACTGCCTCTATCGGGTACAGAGTCTACCCAAATTTGACCGTAGTGGGCGCGGATGATGCCTTGACACAGAGACAGTCCAATGCCGTAACCGTCTGTTGATTTATCTCGCTGCAAGCGAAAGCTGTCTTCAAAAATGCTCGCGCAATCTTCTTCAGGAATTCCCGGCCCGCTGTTGCAAATGCTGACTTGAACTTTGTAAGCGGTGCGGTGGAGAATTGAAAGATTAACAGTTCCTTGGTCTGGCGTGTACTTGCTGGCGTTGTCAAGCAGGTTGACGATGACTTGTTTGATGCGATCGGGATCGGCATAAACTAAGGGCAAATCGGCGGGAATGTCTGTTTCTAAGTTCAGACTTTTCGCCTGAAATTTGTCTTGAAACTGCAGGATTACATCTTGACAAATCGCTCCCAGTTCGATTCTTTTTGGTTCAATGTGGAGTTGAGCGTTTGTACCCCGGGCTGCTTGCAGGATATCTGTAATCATACGATCGACAATTCGGATTTGGCGGCGGGCTTGTTTCATCAAATGAGCCGCCAGACTCGGTGTCAAACGCGACTTTTCCCCCTCCTTCACCTTCTGACTTGACTCCAAAGTCTCCAAAGCCAAAGATGCTGCCGTCAAGGGATTACGCAAGTCGTGAGCTAGCATCGCAATAATCCGGTCTTTCAACTGCAACTGCTCTTGGAGGTGTTCTTTTTCCTGTTTGAGGCGAAAAACTTCATCAGAAAGCTGCACAAGTTCAGCGGCGCAAGCAACGGAATAGATGGGTTTTGAGTCAGTCAGGGTTTCAGCAAGAGCTGGGGCCGACTGTTGCTGAGCTGCGTATTCCTCTACAGAACGCTTCCAGCGGGGCCACCAGTGTTCGAGTTGGGCGATCAAATTGCTGCCGGCGAGAGTTTGTCGCGGATCGGGATGAATTTTGAGCAGCGAGGGAGTGGCTACAAGTTTAAAGTGTTCGGCTAAATCGGGCTGTTCTCCTACGTCAATGATTTGAAGCTCAAAGTCGCACTCTGCCTTCAAATCCTTTAGGGACTTGCGGATGTGTCTGGTCTGTTCCCTGGAAGAGGAACGCTTGTCTACAAACAGCAAAAGCTGTAAAAGCGGTGCAGAATTGGCCGGCTGTTCGGGAGAACAGTCAGTGCCGCTGGTGGCTGGTGTTGGATGGACGCTGTTGAGCTTTTCGATCGGGTGAAAATAATTGAGCATTGCCGAGCCGAGTTATTTCACTTCTACTTTAATTTAATACTTACTTTAGATTTATGCTATTGTCCGATAATTTCATTACAAGCGGGCAGATGATATTTTTGAGATGGAAGAAAAATGAGTCGCTGCGGGTGGTGGTTCAAGTGGCGGCCGCCTTTTTTGTGCTGTGCCTGTTGCTGACGCTGCACCGCTACTACAGCTTTTACGCTACTTACGACCAAGGCATTTTCAATCAACTTTTTTGGAACGGCACTCGGGGTCACTTGTTTGAGAGTTCCCTCTCTTCGGCGTTGTCCACTAATGTGGTTCACCAAAACCAGCTCCCGGAGGTATCTTACTACCGGTTGGGGCAGCATTTCACCCCGGCGCTAATGCTGTGGCTGCCAATTTACTCGCTGTTTCCCTCGCCGGTCACTTTGACGGTGTTGCAGGTGACTTTAATTACGGCGGCTGGAGGAGTGCTCTATGCTCTCGCCAGACACTATCTGGAACCGAGGCTGTCGGCGACAATTGTTGTCAGCTATTACTGCGCTAACGCGGTCATCGGCCCGACTATGGGCAATTTTCACGATGTTTGTCAAATTCCGCTGTATGTCTTTGGCTTGCTGCTGGCAATGGAGAAGCGCTGGTGGCCATTGTTTGGGATTCTGGCAACTTTAATTTTGGCCGTGCGAGAAGATGGGGGAGTTGTTTTATTTGGCGTTGGAGTTTACCTGATTTTGAGCCGGCGCTACCCTCGGACTGGTTTGGCTGTCTGCATACTCAGTTTTGGTTATATGATCGTCCTGACCAATCTGATTATGCCTTTGTTTTCTGCTGATATATCGCAGCGGTTCATGATGGAGCGCTTCGGTCAATATGCCGAGGGAGATGAAGCTTCTACTCTAGAAATTATTTGGGGAATGGTGAGCAATCCCTGGCGGTTGGTGGCTCAATTATTTACGCCGTTTTTTGCTAAGATTAGATACCTGCTTGGCCAGTGGTTGCCATTAGCTTTGGTGCCAGCTTTCGCGCCTGCGTCTTGGATGATAGCTGGATTTCCGCTACTGAAGCTATTTTTAGCGAAAGGAGAGTCGGTGCTGGCGATTAATATTCGCTATGCGATGACTGTGGTTCCAGGGCTTTTTTATGGGGCGATTCTGTGGTGGGCCCAGCGTCAAAAGGAAGAAGATAGAATGGTGAGAGAGGAAAAAATGTTCTTGCGTTTTCCTTCTGCTTTATTTCCTCTGCCTTCGTCTTCAAAGTTTCGCCGCTTTTGGGGATTTTGCATCTGTTTGTCGCTATTTTTTACCTTCACTTCTAACCCAAATCGGACTTTTTCTTGGATTTTGCCCGATGCGATCGATCCTTGGGTGCAGGTTCCTCTCGTCAGACAATGGCAGCACGTTTTGCAAGTGCGGCCGCTATTGGCTCAAATTCCTCCTGATGCTAGCGTGGCAGCTACGAATACTATTGTGCCGATTTTGTCAAGCAGACGGGAAATTCTCAGGTTTCCGATGTTGGAACTCCGCAATGATGCGGGGAAGGCAGTGAAGATGCAATATGTAATTGCCGATCTCTGGCAGTTGCAGCAGTATCAGGCTGCGTTTCGCACGGAACGGGGACAGTTGCGGGAGATCGTACCGGCGATCGATCGAATGTCCAAATCTGGAGAGTACGGAATTGTTGGCTTTGAAGACGGTGCGATTTTGATGCGTCAGGGTGCTGTTTCTAATTCTGCATCGGTTGCTGCTTGGACCAGTTTTCGCCGCGAATTGGAGCCGATTTTGAAGAAACGGTAAGCTGGTAGCCACGATCGCCATTGCTTCCCTCAGTGGCTCAAATCTTGAGGAAACCTGTTTTTTTCAGGTAATGGCGATCGAGCAATTTCATGCAAAAACCCGGTTGAGGCATGATTTTCTGTCTTTGTTGCTGCCAAAAGTCAGGCATTGGGCATCAACTTGCGTTCAACTCAAAATTAAGGTTGATAATTATACAATAAGTCTGTTAATCCTAAACATTAAGATATATAAAAGCTTTGGAGGGGAGAAAGATGAAAATTTTGGTATTGGCATGGGAGTTTCCTCCCAGAATCGTAGGCGGTATCGCCCGCCACGTATCGGAACTATATCCAGAATTGGTGAAGCTGGGACACGAAATTCACTTAATTACAGTAGAGTTCGGCCACGCGCCGATGTACGAAGTGGTGGAAGGAATACGTGTGCATCGGGTGGTGGTGGGGCACGCTAGGGACTTTTTTCACTGGGTGGCGAACCTCAACCAAAGCATGGGCCACCAAGGCGGGAAACTGATGCTTGAGGAAGGCCCTTTTGATATCATCCACGCTCACGATTGGTTAGTGGGAGATGCAGCGATCGCCCTCAAGCATACCTTTAAAGTACCGCTAATTGCCACCATCCACGCCACCGAATACGGGCGCTTCAACGGCATCCACAATGAAGGGCAGCGCTACATTAACGCCAAGGAAAACGACCTCGCTTACAATGCTTGGCGAGTAATTGTTTGCAGTGATTATATGCGGCGGGAAGCCGAACGGGTACTATCGACTCCGTGGAACAAAATAGAGGTAATTTACAACGGAATTAGATCGGAGAAAAAGCCCCGCTGGCACGAATTTGACGCGATGGATTTCCGCCGCAGGTTTGCTGCTGATGATGAGAAAATTGTCTATTATGTAGGAAGAATTAGCTATGAAAAAGGCATTGGTGTATTTTTGAATGCTGCACCTAAAGTAATTTGGGAAATGGGGGGGAAAGCGAAAATTGTAATTGTTGGTGGCGGCAATACAGACCATCTCAAACATTTAGCTTGGCATTTAGGAATTTGGAATAAGTGTTATTTTACTGGGTTCATGTTTGAGGAACATCTTGACAAATTCCAGACGGTGGCTGACTGCGCGGTTTTCCCCAGTCTTTACGAACCTTTTGGGATTGTAGCGTTAGAAAGCTTTGCTGCAAGAGTGCCTGTGGTGGTTTCGGATGCGGGCGGACTTCCAGAGGTGGTGTTGCACACTAAAACTGGCGTTGTTACTGAGGCAAACAATCGGGATTCTTTGGCCTGGGGAATTTTGGAGGTTTTGAAAAATCCGGGTTACGCGCAGTGGTTGGTTGACAATGCTTATCAGGATTTGGAACGCCGGTTTAGTTGGCCGAAGTTGGCGATAGAAACCCAGTGGGTTTATGAACGGGTGGTGGAGGAAAGGGCTGAGGTTGATTGGTAAGAATGTTGACAGTTGACAGTTGACAGTTGACAGTTGACAGTTGACAGTTGACAGTTGACGGTTGACGGTTGACAGTGAGTCGAATATGGGAGCATCTCATATTTGTAAAAACACTTCTTCTGGCTCCTTCCTTCTTCCTCTTTTCTCCTGGCTCCTGACTCCTGACTCCTAACTCCAATTTCTAGCTTGGCGGCAAAAGTGAGATGCTCTCGTCGAATATCAAGTTTTTTTGGTGCAAATCTTAAGGATTTGTAACACAATGATAGAGACACTCGAACTTACTTTGAGTGCACTCGGAAGATTTAAAGGGAATTAGCATCTTGAATATTTTTAGGGAAATCGATCCCCAACCCAGACGCAGCTTACTGATTTTATTCACCGCAGGCCTGCTATTCTGGTCGAGTTTGGCTTCGCTACTGCCAACTTTGCCGCTGTATGTTCAATTTGTGGGCGGCACAAAACAGCAAATTGGCTTTGTGATGGGTGCATTTGCGATCGGACTTTTGCTATCGAGGCCACAATTGGGCAAAATAGCCGACAGCAGGGGGCGAAAACAAGTTTTGCTTCTAGGTGCGTCAGTTGCTGCGATCGCCCCTTTGGGCTACCTGTTAACTCAATCTATCCCCTTACTGTTACTTATTCGCGTTTTTCACGGCATTAGTATCGCCGCTTTTACTACAGCTTACAGCGCTTTGGTAACAGATTTGTCGCCACCAGGAAAGCGGGGCGAATTAATCGGTAACATGAGCTTGGTGAATCCTATTGGTCTAGCAGTTGGGCCGGCTATTGGCGGATTTGTGCAAGCTTGGGTTGGTTATACTCCTTTGTTTGCGATGTCGGCGGCTTTCGCTGCAACGGCTGTATTTTTTACCTGCCAAATTGCGGAACCTAATTTTGCAGATTTAACAAAATCGGACTCGCTATCTGAGGACAAAAATAGCCAAAAATACTGGAAAATGCTCTGGAATCCGAGAGTGCGGATTCCGGCTTTAGTGTTATTGGTGGTTGGTTTAGTATTTGGAACTTTGAGCACTTTTATGCCTTTGTTTATCCAAGAAACCAAGGCTAATTTGAATCCAGGATTATTTTATTCTACGGCGGCTATCGCCAGTTTCGGTATACGGTTGCTCACGGGACGGGCTTCGGACAAATACGGTCGCGGCTTGTTTATTTCGGGTGGCTTAATCTGTTATGCCGTATCTATGTTATTGTTGTATTTTGCTAACAACACCAGTGCTTTTTTAATAGCAGCTTTGGTTGAAGGTTGCGCTGGCGGTACGGTTTTGCCGATGATGGTAACGCTGATGTCGGACAGGTGCGAACCTCATGAAAGGGGCCGCTTGTTTTCGCTTTGTATTGGCGGATTTGATTTGGGTATTGCGATTGCGGGGCCGACTTTAGGCTTTGTGGCTGAACAAGTTGGCTACAGAAATATGTTTGGTTTTGCGGCTGGACTCGCTGGCTTGGCTTTGCTGATTTTTATTACTCAGTCTAGCAAGGGCTTGTCTAATTCGATGAAATTTGCGATCGGTCGAGGCAAAGATGTTTATGCTTTGCATCGATGATATAACAGAAGCAAGAAGGAAGAGGCAATCGTGGGACTTACCAAAAAACCCGGTTTCTCCCAAAAATCGTGAATCTATGCGACAGATATTGAGACAGAAACCGGGTTTTTGTTCCCGCGCAGCATTCTGAAAAACAGGCAAGATGCCTGTTCCACAAAGAGTGAGTTTTCTGTAAAAGGTACAAATTAAAAAAGTTCTGAGTTTTAAATCGTGAGCTGAATTAATTTCTTAATTCAAAACTCAGAAGTCAAAACTCAGAACTCACAGCTTATAACGTTTGTCAATGGGCTTGGAGGGATTCGAACCCCCGACCTCATGGTTCGTAGCCATGCACTCTATCCAACTAAGCTACAAGCCCCTGTTGAGTTCAGATTTAATCTAAAATTGATTAAGTTCTTTTCTCACAGAATCTAACAGTAACACCATTACCAAAATAATGCAAGACCTTTCGCAAACTTTTTCTAAATTGCCCGATGTGGCACAGCTAACTCACCTCGACAACAGCGGGGAAGCCCAAATGGTGGACGTTTCGGCGAAGGTGCCGACTGTGCGGCAAGCTGTGGCTGCTGGCCGGGTGCGGATGCTGCCGGAGACGTTTGCGGCGATTGAAGCGGGGAATGCGCCGAAAGGTGATGTGTTGGGTACTGCAAGGCTGGCTGGAATTATGGCGGCGAAACAGACTGCACATTTGATTCCTCTGTGTCACCCTCTGCCGCTGAGTAGCGTGGAGGTGCAGGTGATGCCGGATGCTGAGTTGCCGGGGTATCAAATTCGGGCGACGGTGAAAATTAAGGCGGAAACAGGGGTGGAAATGGAGGCGCTGACGGCGGTTTCGGTGGCGGCGCTGACTTTGTATGATATGGCGAAAGGATTGGAAAAGTCGATCGCCATTGAGTCAATTCGCCTGGTGAGTAAAAGTGGCGGCAAGTCTGGAGACTATGAAAATGTAGAGGCATAAGTTTCCTGCCGAAAGAGGGATGCAGCATTCAAAAAGCTGCACTTATGATTAAAATAGGCACTGAACTACTAATATCCAGTGAAAAACTATGCCTCCTCGTTGGCCCCGCAAACCCGATCGCAATGATCCAGAGTACCGCCGTTTAGATGACCGGATGAATTTTGCTATCCACGTCGGTCTGTTTTCTGCTACCAATTCTGGTTTGTGGTTTGTTCACAATTTGCAAAAGGCTGATTGGCCTTGGGCAATTTCGGTAACGGGTGGATGGGCTCTAGTAGTTTTGGCCCACGCGATTTACCATTTTGCGATCGCCGATTATTCGCCCCTCACTAAAGATTCGGGCTGAAGGCAGTTGGCGGCGATTTGTTAAGTCTTTTGATTGATAACAAATAACTTTCGGCTTTTTTGATATGGCTAATACTACACAGGCGATCGAATCCTTAGCAGCCGAAATTGGCGAAAATGTCTACATTGACATTGCCAAGTGGCATTTGTATCTCAATGATGCCCACCTGCATACAGTTGTTGCTGAACAACTTTACCGGATGCTGGAAGATGGCGATTTAGATGCTGACAAAGTTGCACAAGTTTTGCAAGGAATTCCTGTCAAGTTGGGCGGCGGCAAGCGGGAAGTGCCGCTTGCCGATTTGATTCCGATGCAGTGTCAAGTTCAGTTGATGGATGTGCTTGAGGAATTTCAGCGGAAGATGTAGTAAAGGGCGGGTTTTGTACGCAGATTGTGGGCGTTGTGCCTGGTAGTTCGCCCTTAACCCGCCCCGACAATTTTATTTATTTGCGAAAACGCCCGCGAATGCGATCGACAAACATATCAACTTCCGGCAACTTCATCTGACTGACAAACAGGGCAAAAACCCCTAACCCTACAAAACTTGCCACACTCAACTGCACTAATTGAATTACCAAACCTTCAGTACCCAAAACTCTTTGACACGCTTGCAGAGTAGCCAAGGTAACGAAAGCAGTTAGAGAACTGCCCGAAGTTAACCCCAGAAAAGGCAAACTCCACTCCCCCCAAGGCAGGCCACCCAGCTTTTTATTTAAACAGTACAAAAGCATAATCATCGAAATAAGATTCACTCCCACCGTCGCCAAAACTAATCCGGGCGCGCCAAAGGCTCCTACTAACAAATAATCCAAAAGACCGTTTAAAAAGATATTGATTATACTGATGCGAAAAGGGGTTTCTCCGTCTCCCAAAGCGTAAAATACCCGTACCAAAACGTCGCGTCCCAAATACACAAACATTCCAATACTGTAAGCCATCAATATCGGCGTGACAAACTGCGACGCCGATCGATCGAAAGCATAGCGCTCGTAAACCACGCGGACGATCGGCCCAGCCAGCGTTACCATTAAAGCGCTCAGCGGCAGCATCGTAAGGGCCGTCAAAATCAAAGATTGACGAATTCGAGCTTTTAATTCCGGCCAATCTCTCGGATCGGTGAGGCGAGAAAATATCGGTAGAAATGGCACTAAAATTACATTAGAAATAATGCCTAAAGGCGTCATAACTAACAAGCCGCTGTAACCCATCGCAGAGGCAGCTTGAGGGATGTAGGATGCGAAAAATAGGTCAGTATAAACATTAATTTGTAGCATTCCTGATGATAAGGTCGCAGGAACCATCACCTTAATTACTTCTGGCACTCCCGGCCGTTTAAAATTAAACCGCAAACGCAATGTTCCCAAGCCGGCGCGCCACTGCGCCACCAGTTGCACCAACCACTGCAAAACTGCGCCCGCTAAAGTTCCCCAAGCTAACACTAAGCCGCCCATTAGTGCGAATTCTGGCTGAATAATTTTGTCTCCGAGTTGCAGTGCGAGAATCCCCAAACCGCCGACAAGTGCAACGCTGGAAAATAAAGGACTAATCGAAGGCAGCCAGTACATATCGGCAGCGTTGAGAGTGCCGAAACCAATGCCGATTAAGCCTGAAAGTAATGCCATCGGCGCCATAATCCGAAATTGCTGGACGGCAATTGCTTTAATTTGTAAGCCTTCTGCTGTTCTATTTAATCCCGGTGCCACCAAATCGATCAGCGGATCGGCAAAAATAACTAAAGCGACTGTTACCAACAGCAACAAGCCGCCGACTAAGGTGGTGATAGTCTCGACTAAGGGTGCTGCTTCTTTTTTATCCCGGCGGGCTAAAACACTGACTATGGCGCTGTGAAATGGCCCGTTAATCCCTCCGAGCAAAATAAATAAGAAACCAGGGATGACGTAGGCGTAGTTGTAGGCATCGACGGCGACACCGACTCCAAAGGCTGCGGCGATCGCAATTTGGCGCACCAATCCAAAGACTTTGCTAATTAGAGTGGCGAGTGCGACAATGCCGGCAATCCCTGCGAGGGAACGAGAGGGCTTCTGTAATTGGGACACAAATGGTTACAAACGCTAATGCTAAAAGGATTCACTTATTTTAATCGCGAATCGGGAGAATGATAACATGAATTCCGAAAACTTCTATTCCCAATTACCTTTACTGGACAATTTTATCAAGATTACCGATCTGGGTAATTTTGTTGACGTACCTGATGATTGGTACATTGTTGTCACAGATATTCGCGGTTCTACAAAAGCGATTGAAGCTGGAAAATACAAAGAAGTTAACTTATTGGGGGCTTGTTCAATCGTTGCTGTTTTGAATATCGCCGGCAAAACTGAGATTCCGTTTGTGTTTGGTGGCGACGGCGCTTCTCTTTTAATGGGGCCATCGCTTTTACCCGCTGCTAAGATTGCTTTGCGGGCCACTCAACAAATGGCTAAGACTCAATTTGACATGGATTTGCGAGTTGGGGCCGTCCCGGTTCAAGTTGTGGCAGCTAATTATCCGGTTAAAATAGCTAAGTTTAAAGTTTCAGAAAATTACAGCCAAGCTGTTTTTAGTGGCGGCGGCTTAACTCGTGCTACTGAACTTATTAAAGATCCGGCGCCTGGTAATATTTACAGTATTAAAAATAAGGGCATTTCTGCAACAGCCGATTTTTCGGGATTGGAATGCCGGTGGCAGGATATTCCCAGCAAGTATGGGGAAATAGTAACGCTGCTGGTAATGGTGCGAGAAGATTTTGGTCAGCAAAGTCATCAATTATATAGAAAAATTATCAAAAAAATTAACTACATTTACGGCAAGGAAAATTGTTTAAATCCTATCGATCGTAAAAATCTTAAATTGACACTTAATAGCACAAAGCTGATTAAAGAAACTCTAGTTAGGGCGAGCAATGCTAGTTGGTTAGACCGCCAGATGTATTTATCAAAAATACAGTTAGAGACGGCGCTTGGTTCGCTACTAATGAATTTGAAGGTTAAGACAGAAGAGTTAGATTGGGGAGTTTATAAAGATATTGCGATCGCAGCTACGGATTACCGCAAATTTGATGATATGTTGAGAATGGTAATTTCGGGCAATGAGTGGCGGCGAAAAAAATTGACGGGGTACTTGGAAAGGAATTACCGAGAAGGCAAGCTGGTTTACGGTTTGCACGTTTCTGACAGAGCGTTGATGACTTGTCTGGTGTTTGAACGCAACGGTCGCCAAGTGCATTTTATAGACGGTGCTGATGGAGGTTATGCTTTAGCTGCTAAGGATATGAAACAAAGAATGCAGGACTAAAGTCCTTACTACAAACCGTCGTTTCATGCTATGATGCCTCACTCTAAAATCTAAAATCTAAAACCTAAAATCGAATGACAGACTTAATTTACAAATATCCTCCTCTTTTACCCGGAATTCTCATCAAACGTTACAAGCGATTTTTTGCCGAAATAGAACTAGATTCGGGAGAAATCATCACCGCGCACTGTCCGAATACGGGCCCGATGACAGGTGTTTTGATTCCCGGCAATCCAGTGCTAGTATCTCCCAGCGACAATCCTAAACGCAAGTTAGCTTATACTTGGGAATTAATTAAAGTGTGCGACACTGTGCCAACTTGGGTGGGAGTTAATACTGGGCTGCCAAATCGAGTAGTTAAATTAGCTTTGGAATTGAAATTGTTTCCAGAGTTGGGCAATTACAATTTAATTCAACCGGAGGTTGTTTACGGCACTGATAAAAAAAGTAGAGTGGATTTTTGGCTAACTGGTGAGGAAAAACCGATTTTTCTGGAAGTGAAAAATACAACTTGGGTAAAAGAGGAGTTGGCTTTATTTCCCGATACAGTGACGGAGAGGGGACAGAAACATTTGAGAGAATTGATGGAAGTGGTGCGGCAGGGTTCGAGGGCTGTAATGCTGTATTTTATTAATCGCGGGGATTGTACGGATTTTGCTCCGGGGGATAGTGCCGATCGCCTTTACGGAGAATTGTTCAGACAGGCTATAAGTGAAGGTGTAGAGGTTTTGCCTTGTCGGTTTGACGTGACACCGGAAGGTGTTCGGTATTTGGGATTGGCGAAGCTAAATCTTTATAGCCTTTAATCGTAGTGAAAAAGTGGGATTTTATAAGTTTACTAATACTGCAATAAACTTTCCTTGACCTTTCATTAAAACTAATAGTTCGCTCGCGCTTGACTAAATAAGTTTTTGGCGGATGAACAATAACTTCACAATCAGGCGTACTCCCACTTTGAGGAGAAGACGCTCATATTCATAAAAAATACTCGGTAAGTGGGAAACGAGCGTGGCTTCAGCCCGCTCGTGGAAAACGACACGGCGATTTCAATCGCCTTGAATCCCCTTGCGGGGTTAGAGGGGTATGGTTGCCCCTCTATGGAGATATGGTTGTCTCCGAGTCCCTTTCGGGTAATGTTAGCTTCGCCAAGGTTATAAGAGCTTTTTAGACCTGCAACACTGTCGAGCGTGACTTTAAGACTGTTTAATTGCTTCGGACAGAGCGGAAAACTAGCTTCGCATTCGCCGGTGTCGTGACTCAAAGAACGTAGTCAGTTAAGACTTAGGCTGGTCAGAATAGCTTGTAATTTCTTACAAGCTCAGTGGCTTTAGCCCTGAGTTCCTGACAATAAATTTCCTCTCAACATCAGGCGATATTTCGTACAATACACTATGTAGCATCTAATAAAAAAGAGCGATCGCACTATGGGAATGACTCTGACCGAAAAAATATTAGCCAAAGCATCAGGCCGCACTAAAGTCGAGCCCGGAGAAAATATTTGGGTAGAAACAGACGTGTTGATGACCCACGATGTCTGCGGGCCCGGCACCATCGGCGTTTTCAAACGCGAATTCGGTGAGAATGCTAAAGTCTGGAACCCTGACAAAATCGTCCTCATTCCTGACCACTACATTTTCACGAACGACGAACGCGCTAACCGCAACGTCGATATTCTCCGCGATTTTGCCGCCGAACAAGGGATAAAATACTTTTACGACATCACGGATCGATCGGACTTCAAAGCAAATCCCGACTACAAAGGAGTTTGCCACATCGCGCTAGCACAAGAAGGCCACACCAGACCAGGGGAAGTGCTCTTCGGCACAGATTCCCACACCTGCAATGCCGGCGCTTTCGGACAATTTGCCACTGGTATCGGCAATACAGACGCGGCTTTTATCATGGGAACCGGCAAACTGTTAATCAAAGTTCCCGCAACCATGCGCTTTGTACTCAACGGCGAACTGCCGGATTATTTGTTAGCAAAAGACCTAATTTTGCAGATTATTGGTGATATTAGCGTTGCCGGTGCTAACTACCGGACAATGGAATTTGCGGGCGATACAGTTGAGCGTTTGACGATGGAAGAACGGATGACGCTGTGCAATATGGTGATTGAAGCTGGCGGTAAAAACGGCACGGTTGCGCCGGACAAAACTACGTTTGATTACGTTACTTCGCGGACTGATAAAGCCTTCGATTCATTTTACAGCGATGGGGATGCTAAATTTTATAGCGATCGCACCTACGATGTCACCCAATTAGAACCAGTCGTCGCCAAACCGCACTCTCCCGACAACCGCGACTTAGCGCGCAACTGTCGCGATGTCAAGATCGATCGAGTTTACATCGGTTCCTGCACCGGCGGCAAAACCTCCGACTTTCTGAATGCCGCCCGCATTCTGAAAGGAAATCAAGTCAAAGTTCCGACTTATTTAGTACCAGCAACTCAGAAAGTTTACGAAGATTTGTTTGTCACAAAATACGATGGTCAAACGCTTTCGGAAATCTTCTTAGCTGCTGGCTGCATCGAACCCGCAGCGCCTTCTTGCGCCGCTTGTTTGGGCGGCCCGAAAGATACTTTTGGGCGGATGAACGAACCAGAAATTTGTGTATCTACAACTAACCGCAATTTCCCCGGCCGCATGGGGAATAAAGAAGCGCAAGTTTATCTAGCTTCGCCTTATACGGCGGCCGCTTCTGCGCTGACTGGGTATGTCACAGATCCGCGCGAATTCCTGTGTTAGAAGTTGTTAGCGATGTTTAGAATCTTAGATCCTCCACTTCTTAAAGAAGTCGAGGATCTGGGTATTCTGTTTTTTTAGATGGATTTACCGAGCGCTGAACGTGACAGCGATCGGCTAGTTAGAATAAAATAACAATAACTATCTAAGCAGATGAGCGGTAAAATACATAAGTATGTCATTGTTCGTTAAACGTCGCAATTCGCTTGCGCTTATGATAGCTTTACATTCTGTTGCATACCAAAGTTTATTGCACCTACCTACTTATCTCAAATCTAAAAACTCATGATAAATCATAATATTTATCGTAAGGTGGTCACCACATTGGCCCTAATTGCTATTACCCTATCATGCAGTTCAACCAAGATAGTAACTCAAGCACAGAAAAAAGCAGAAAAGCTACAGCCACAGGTTGCTTACGACGATTTAATCGTTGACCCTGAATCAGAATATATTATGATTCCAGTTATCCTATCTAGCGATGAAAAAAAAAATGGACACAATCCTATCTCATCAAAATTAAGTTTTTCAAGGGGCAGTCGTATGATTGGTTATAATATGATTTTTTATAACAAAACTAACGGAGAATCTAATATTCTATTAAATAGAAAAGCGTTAATATCTAAATTTGAATATTTGCCAGGTAAAAAAGATATAGAAAATCCCAGCCATCAAAATGAACAAACAAATCAACCGAAGCAAAATCCCTCAAAAAAAGTATCCAGCAAGCCTCAGAATCAATTGCTGTTGTTTCATATCATAGATAGCGACACAAATGCTGATGGCAAACTTGACAGGGCGGACGCAATTATTGGATATTTATCTAACTTGGCAGGCAAATCGCTTCAGGCAATCACTCCGCCCGATACCCAGTTAATGAGTTGGGTATTTGATAAAAAGAGCGGCGGGATTTTTGTTACAATTAGAAAAGACTCCGATGGCGATCGCAAATTTACCGAAAAAGATGATATCGATTTTGTCCGAGTTAATGTCAGCAAACCCAATGTTGGCAAAGAGATAATCGACGGTAAAACTCGGCAAAAATTGCAAAAAAATATTCTTAGTTCAAAGTAAACATAAGGTGCACACCCTACTTGAATTGACAGGAGATTTACTTTGAAAACACTATTTTTGGCTTGGCAAAGCCCGGACAGCGGTTCTTGGTTTCCGATTGGTCGATTGACATTTAACGGTAAAGAATACCAGTTCAATTATACAAATGGTGTTCTAGAAGCTAAACTTAAGTGCGGGTTTCAACCTTTGCCATCTTTCCCGGATTTCAATAATGTTTACACTTCACAGAAACTGTTTGCGTTGTTTTCTAATCGAGTGATGGCGCGATCGCGCCCTGACTACCCTGAATTTGTACAGTGGTTGAATATCCCTGAACACGAACATGACCCAATTGCTTTATTGGCGCGCAGCGGAGGCAAACGGGTAACTGATAAATTTGAAGTGTTCCCTTGTCCTGAACCGGATGAAAATGGACGTTACTGTATCCATTTTTTTGCAGATGGACTGCGATACCTTTCAAAGTCGGCAATTGAACGGATTCATCGGCTTCAAGTGGGCGAACTTTTGTATTTAGCCCACGAATTTAAAAATCCGCGCCCTTCTCGTCTGCTTCTGTGTACTAAAGATCACTGGATTGTCGGCTATTGTCAGCGCTATCTGGTGGATGATATTTTTGAAATTATTTCGCAGCATCCAGAATTGGTTCGCGTAGAAGTTGATCGCGTCAATCAACCCCCAACGCCGCTACAATTCCGCTTGCTGTGCAAGATGACTGCCGATTGCCAGCAAGGCTTTCGCCTCTTCTCCAGTCAGATGTACCAGCCGGTTAGCAGTGATGTTTTAGCTGCAAGTGCGATCGGATAATCAGCAACAATAAGTAAAATTACGATCGCACAATTAGGAAAAAAGTCAAGTTAATTATTGTGAATTGAATACAGAAGATTGCACAATTTATACAAATAATTGGCTCACTCTTGACATTTTTTCCATAATAGAGTATGTTTGAGCTAATTTATCGATTCCCAATTCCGCAGTCTCAGTTTAAGCCCAGAGAATTTATGAAAGTTAGAGCTACACGTTGCTAATGATTTCCATTAGTATTGTGGCGCTTAGTGAAACAAATTCGAGTTCTAATTTTTAGAATTAGAACTCGTAGGGGTGTGAAATAGACAGATCAGAAACTTCCGAGAATTGTGAGTATGAACAAAAAAATAAAGATTGGGGTTGCTGAAGCTTTTGGTACTTTTGTGTTGGTATTAGGTGGATGTGGCAGTGCGGTTTTAGCTGGAGACAAAATCGGCTTTTTGGGAGTGTCGATCGCCTTTGGTCTATCCCTCTTAATCATGGTTTATACCATCGGCCCTATCTCTGGATGCCACATTAATCCGGCGGTAAGTATCGGTTTAGTAGTTGCGAAACTGATCGATGCTGTTTTGCTTCCTTATTATATAGGAGGTCAGATTGTAGGGGGAATTTTAGGCGGTCTTGTTTTGTACTTGATAGCATCAGGAAAACCTGGTTTTGATGCGGCGGCTTCGGGATTTGCGTCTAATGGTTTTGCAGAACATTCTCCCACGGGTTACGGACTTTTGGCAGCAGCTTTGACGGAAGTTGTACTGACTGCTTTTCTGTTATTTACAATCATGGGTACTACCCATCCCAAATATCCCGTCGGTTTGGGCGGAATTCCGATCGGCTTGATGCTGGTGTTGATTCACTTAGTCGGAATTCCCATAACCAATACTTCAGTTAACCCAGCTAGAAGTATCGGTGTCGCACTTTTTCAAGGCGGATGGGCAATCCAACAGTTATGGGCGTTTATTGTATTCCCTGTGATGGGTGGAATTATCGGCGTTTTGGCTTATAATTTCATTAAACCCACTCTGGAAGAAATTTGAGCGAAAATCATAAATAAACCGGGTTTATTGAATTTTTTAGGGTGGTAGAATTCATCCGGCAACTTAAGAAACCCGGTTTGTCGATCGCACAACTTGATAAAATTGCAAGTATATTGCAAGTATTCGGTAAATAGGTGCCATGATTACGATCGTGATGGGAGTCTCCGGTTCCGGCAAAACTACTGTTGGCAAGTTGCTGGCGCAATCTCTCAACTGGGATTTCAGCGATGCTGACGATTTTCACCCATCAGCTAATATCGATAAAATGAGTCGGGGCATTCCTTTAGAAGATGCGGATCGCCTTCCTTGGCTGTTACAATTGCAAGGTACAATAGACAGGTGGCTGTTAGAAAATAAAAATGTGGTTTTGGCTTGTTCTGCTTTAAAAACATCTTACCGCGAACTGCTCTACCGAGACCAAAAGCGCATGAAGATAGTTTATCTAAAATGTTCTTTTCAGCTATTAGCCGCAAGGTTAAAAAATCGCGAAAACCACTACATGAAAGCAGACTTGCTGTTAAGTCAGTTAGACAGTCTCGAAGAACCCGAAGATGCAATTATCATAGATGCTTCGCAGCCACTAGAGTTAATTGTGCGCCAAATTAAAAATCATCTGATGTGCGGTTAATTGCCCCAAATAAAACCTATAGCCTTTCGAGTTCTCATATGAGGTACTCATGGGCATAGGGCATAGGGCATAGGGCATAGGGCATAGGGCATAGGGCATAGGGCATAGGGCATAGGGCATAGGGCATAGGGTATAGGAGTCGCCCCCATACCTCACAACGCTTGAGAACCGCTATATATATAACAGTTATTTTTTTCCTAGCAACCGGGTTTCTGGATCAAATTTAGCTCCCTCCCCGTTTTCGGGGGAGAGGTTTGGCGTGCTAATTTTTGTACAAATACAAGAAAGCTTCTACTTCAGCGGCGGTTGGTTGAGCCGCAATTGCACCCGGTTTCATCGCTGTCATCGAACCTACCGCATTCGCATAAGTTACAACTTTTTTTGTTATTTCGGGAGTGGCTAAACTCTTAATTCCCACCTTGCACAATTGGCTGACAAAACCAGCCAGAAAACCGTCGCCGGCACCTGTTGTATCCTCAACATCTACTTTAAAGGCGGGGATTTTTCCTTCATTTTCCGAGATACAATAGGCGCAACCTTTCTCGCCCGCAGTCACCAAAACGCCTTCTACGGAATCGAGGCGGTAGGTAATAGCTCCAGCGTCGGTAGTGTCAAACAACCATTCGGCTTCTTCCTCGGATAGCTTGACAAAATCAACTTTTTTTAATATTTTTCTAATGGGCGCTTTGGCTTCGTCTGGATTTGGCCAAAACACGGGACGCCAATTGATGTCAAGTATAATTTTAACGTCGTACTGTTCTGCTAGTTCGATCGCTCGGACGATCGCCTCTCGACTTTCAGGGTAAGCTAATTCTAAAGTGCCTAGCACTAAATATTCGGCATTTTCAAACAGCACTTCGGGTAGTTGTGCAGCGAGGAGGCGGGTGTCTGCAAAATCCGCAGTATCAAATTCGCCAAAACCGGCAAAAGATCGATCGCCCGCTTCATTCCGCAAGACATAAACTTGCCGCGTCGGCGCATTTGGATGTCGCTGCACTCCAGCAATATCAACCCCTACTTCTTGCAATACTTGCACTAGGGAATTTCCCAATTCATCCCCACCTACAGCACCGATAAATCCCGCCGCCGTCCCCAATTTAACCAAAGCACAGGCAACATTAGCAGGAGCACCGCCGGGATATGCCGTCCAAGATTCTACCTCTTCGAGAGATACTCCTGGTTTGTCTGCTAAACAATCAAATAAAACTTCACCCAGACACAGAACGCGAGGATAAGTCATAGAAATTTGAGATTTGAGATTTGAGATTTTAGACCAGCAGTAGACAGGTCAATAATGATTTTTAACCCATCCCAGAAAAATTGCAAGCTATTTTTTTATGGCTGCTCCTATAATATCAGACGTACTGATATTGGCAGTTACTCCCTCGCTGAAATATAGTGCGGGCTTATAAGTTAGTTGTTTTACGCGCAAACATCTGCAGGTAGGGCCCGGATGTCAGATAGGCGTAGGTAAAGGCAGCATCCGCCACCCGACGCACAACCGGTGCAAGTGGCTGTGCGTCTTTGTGTCGGCGCTGGCTTTGCACCCCTGGCGATTCTGCAAACGAGTTGGTGCTTCGGCCCCGAAAGAGTAGCACAGCAAATTTAATTTTCTCTTCATACTTCATCCCTCATCCTCTAGAATTGTAGATAGGTAAATATGCAGACATAGGAAAAATTTATGAGTGGGATTGTCTCTGGGACCCCTGTCACCCTGTCGGACAGAGAATTGCAAGTGGTAGAGTTAGTAGCGGCGGGATTGACTAATGAGAAAATTGCCGAAAAGTTAGAGATTAGCAAGCGTACAGTTGACAACCACATTAGCAATATCTTGAACAAGACGCGCGCTGACAATCGAGTTACCCTTGTACGCTGGGCGTTGCAGTGGGGAAAGGTATGTTTGGACAATATTAACTGCTGTCCTCTACCGCGACCGATCGATAAAGAAGTATCTTAAGTAGGGTTTCTGGTTGGGAACAGACAAAGAAATGATGCAAACGGCACAAGAAAAACAACTCCGCTATCACATTCAATCCCCTGGATTGCCGCTGGCGGTGTATCGGGAAGTGGCGACCCATTTGCGTCAAGTTGAAGGGGTGCAAACCGGTTTAATCCCGCAGCAGTCGCAGCGGTTTGATTACAGCGACAGCCAAATTGGGGGTTTGTGGATACAGTATCCTGAAGGGTTCGATTTGGCTGGTCGCGAGCGGGTCGATCGCATTTTGGCTTATTATGGCGATCGTTATGGAGCGTGGGAATTATTAAGTCATTAGTTATTGGGAATTGTTAGCTGTTAACTGTTGACTGTTGACTGTTGACTGTTAACTAATAATTAATGACTAATTACTAATGACAACTGCCAACTGACAACTGACAACTGACAACTGACTAACAAAATGAGTGCAATTAAAACTTTACCGGGAACGCGGGATATTTTGCCCGCTGAAATTCAATATTGGCAAAATATAGAAGAAGTCGCTAGAACCATTTTAAAAAAAGCGGCTTATCGGGAAATTCGGACGCCAATTTTTGAACAGACATCTTTATTTGAACGCGGCATCGGCGAAGCTACCGATGTTGTAGGCAAAGAAATGTACACTTTTAAGGATAAGGGCGATCGATCGACTACTTTGCGTCCAGAAGGCACCGCCGGAGTAGTGCGAGCTTTTATTCAAAACAGTTTGTACGCGGCGGGAGACGTGCAGCGTCTGTGGTATGCGGGGCCGATGTTTCGCTACGAACGCGCGCAAGAAGGAAGACAGCGGCAGTTTAATCAAATTGGCGTGGAAGTCTTGGGGAGTGCGAATCCTCGTGCGGATGTCGAAGTAATTGCGATCGCCTGTGATATCCTGCAAACTCTCGGTTTAAAAAATTTGCGCCTCGATATTAATTCCGTCGGAAATAAGCAAGACAGACAAAATTATCGGCAAGCATTAATAGATTATTTTACACCGCACAAAGACGAATTAGACGCCGATTCTCAAGACCGATTGACTCGCAATCCGCTGCGGATATTGGACAGCAAAAATCAGCGGGCTCAAGAAATTGTAGCTGGTGCGCCTAGCATTTTAGAATATTTGGGAGAGGAATCGCGAGCTCACTTCGAGCAAGTGCAGCTTATGCTCACAAATTTAGGAATTAGCTATCAGTTAAATCCCAGATTAGTGCGCGGTTTAGATTACTATACCTACACCGCATTTGAAATTATCTCCGACGATTTGGGAGCGCAAGCCACAGTTTGCGGGGGCGGCCGCTACGACGGTTTAGTAAAGGAATTGGGTGGCCCAGATACGGCGGCAGTCGGTTGGGCAATGGGTATCGAAAGGTTGATTATCCTGCTGCAAAAGTTGCAACCTTTGCCCGCGCCGAAGTTAGATTTTTATTTGGTATCCAGGGGCGCAAAAGCAGAACAGCAATCGGTATTGTTAGCTCAAAAATTGCGGAGTGCGGGGTTTAGTGTAGAGATAGATTTGAGTGGCAGTGCTTTCGGGAAACAGTTTAAAAGAGCCGACAGAAGCGGTGCGGTTGCGTGTTTAGTTTTGGGAGATGCGGAAGCTGAAAACGAGACGGTACAGTTGAAGTGGTTGGCGAGTGGTGAACAAAGTGCGATCGCCCAATCGGAACTACTAGCAATGACAAACGAGCTACAGCAGAAGATTATAGCTGCATATTAAGTCCGGCAGGGAATGAATTCCCTGCCTCAAAGCTAAAGTCCTCTGAAGAGGACTAATTATTTTAACAGTCTTCTTCTCAGTCCTCTTCAGAGGACTTTAGCTATGAGCCAGGGGTTTCAACCCCTGGCGGACTGTCGGCTTAAGTCGTTACTAATTGGCTCTGCTTGGTAACGCAGATCCAGAGGCTCTGCCTCGTCATTAAGCCATTAACATTAATCCCAAAAACCAAGAGATATAATTTAAACATTAAAACATTTAACCTCTAATAAACTATGTCTGTAGCAACAAAAAATTATGAAACAAAACTCACAATCACCTGGCCGCTACTACCAGAAGATTTCCAGCTACCAGACGACCCCGTAGAAGACGAAAGCCAACCATTATTAGCCGCCGCTTTGCGCCAGCCGTTAACAGGATTTCCTGAATTAATGCAGGATGCCTTAATTGTTTGCAACTTTGCCTTGTGTGCCGGCATAAGTTTCCCAGGTTCAAGCAGCGACGAACAGCGTATTATCTGCCAAGCACCAGATTGGATGTACGTGAAACCCGTCAATCCAAAAAATGTATCGCAAGTACGCCGTAGTTACACGCCACACACAGAAGGAACCATCCCTCAAATCGTGATGGAATTTCTTTCAGAAACCTATGGAGAAGAATACTCCGTTGAATTTACCTCGCGGGTGGGAAAGTGGTATTTTTACGAGCAAGTAATCAAAGTCCCCCGATACGTCATATTCCGAGCGAAAACAGCTCAGTTAGAAGTTTACGCTTTAGAATCAGAGCACTACAACTTGCAAAAACCTGATGAAAACGGACGTTATTGGATACCCGGATTGGACTTATTTTTAGGTATTTGGGAAGGAACCCACGAAGGAAGGACAGGCTGTTGGTTGAGATGGTGGAATCCTGAAGGCGAGTTGTTGCTGTGGTCGGAAGAACGAGTAGAACAAGAACGACTCCGCGCGGAAAAATTGGCCGAAAAATTGCGTCAAGCCGGGATCGAGTTAGATGATGAAGAGTGAAATATCAATTGATGAGCCGAGTTCGATCGTGTTTTGGTATGATGACACTCTTGTGGTGGGGGCATCCAGCCCGCCCTTGGCTAACTTTGCACTCCTATGTTAATCGAACGTCTCCAGCCGATCGCCTGGACAAAAAAACCGCGACTCATATCCTTATTTTCTGGTTGCGGCGGCATGGATTTGCCCTTCCACCAAGCCGGATTTGAGGTAGTTTGGGCGATCGACTCCAATCAATACGCCTGCAAAACATTCAGCAGAAACATTGCTGATGTCATCATCAACGACAGCATAGAAAATATAGACATTGCACAAGTTCCAGAAGCTGAAATATGTATAGGAGGATTCCCCTGTCAAGATTTCTCCCTGATTTGGAAGCGCCCCGGACTTGAAGGAACCAGAGGCAATTTATATACATACTTTCTCGATTTTGTCAATAAAAAAAAGCCCCAAGCTTTTGTAGCAGAAAATGTCAAAGGCTTATTAAGTGCAAATAATTATCAAGCAATAAAACAAATAATTTCTGACTTTGAAAGTATCGCTCCCGGCTACTTAGTTAAACCTAAACTATACAACTTTGCGGATTACGGAGTTCCGCAATTTCGGCAAAGAGTGTTATTAGTTGGCATTCGGATGGATACAGGATTTAACTTTGTGCATCCTCAGCCAGAATACGGTCAAAATCGCAAAAATCCTTATCGAACTGCGGGCGAAGCACTCAAAAATGTGGAAGCAGTTCTTGACAATAACCAACATCATAAAATTCAAGCCCGCACCGTTGAAATTTTAAATCGAATTAAACCGGGAGGCAATTTCTCTGATATTCCCAAGGATAGTCCATACTATGTCAAAGGCATGATCAGTCACGTTTATCGGCGAATTCATCCAGATAAACCATCTTCGACAATCATTGCTGGTGGAGGTGGCGGAACTTGGGGTTATCATTATTTAGAACCGCGTTCTTTGACAAATCGTGAAAGAGCAAGATTGCAAACATTCCCCGATGATTTTGTTTTTGAAGGTTCTACGACTGAAGTGCGGCGGCAGATTGGAAATGCAGTGCCACCGCAGGGAATCGCTGCTGTTGTTGAGTCTTTAACTCCGCTATTTAAGGGGGATTATCCGAAAGTGGATTTATATGAAATGAGTAAAAAGTTGCAGGGGATGTCAATTCAAGAACGATTAAAATGGGCTGAATTAGAACCAAGTGAAAATATTTTATAATCAGCAAGTAGTTTATAGTACAATATTTCTAAATATTGAGCTAATTATGTAGCTGATAGAGTGAATATTCAAAATGCTGAAAGAACTTCATCTAAAACAAGTCGGAACCGCCCCCCAGTTCGATGTAGAATTTGCCGATCGCATTAATTTATTTACTGGCGACAATGGTTTGGGGAAAACTTTTTTGCTTGATGTTGCTTGGTGGGTACTAACTGGAAAATGGGCGGATAGTCCAGCTTGGCCACAGCAGGGACAGGGCAATTCCCCGGAAATCACTTCTCGTTTAAGCAATCAAAAAAAATCCGATAAATATCGAAGTCTGTTTAGTTTCTCCGAACAAAAGTGGTTAGACAGTGGCAAGTATTCTAGTTTCAAAGGGTTAATTATTTACGTCCGTGTTGATGGATTTTCAGTCTTAGATCCTGCCCGTAATCGCTTAGCAGCTTATCACTTCAATTATGATAGTCTTTGGAATGGATTGATTAATTCCGAAGGAAAATTTATCTGTAATGGTCTAATTCATGATTGGGTGAACTGGCAACGTCAACCAGACCGATCTCAATTCCAACTATTATCTCGCGTCATTAAACAACTTTCTCCCGATGCTGATGAATGGATGGAACCGGGAGAACCAATCAGGGTTTCTGTTGAGGATGTGCGTGAGATTCCTACCTTAAATTTTCCCTATGGCAATGTTCCGATTATATACGCATCAGCGGGCATCAAGCGAATTTTAGGATTAGCTTATTTGTTAGTATGGACTTGGTATGAACACACAATGGCTTCTAAGTTGCGGCAACAAGAACCTCTGGATAAGATAATTCTTTTAATCGATGAAGTTGAAGCTCATTTACATCCACAGTGGCAACGATCAATCTTGCCAGCTATCTTAGAAGTAGCAACAAACCTCGAAAATGAAATGAAACTTCAGCTAATAGCTACAACTCATTCTCCGCTGCTACTTGCCTCAATCGAGCCTGAATTTGATGAGGAGCAAGATAAGTTATTTTTGTTTGAGTTACAAGGTAAAGATGTAACTCTTAATGAAGTTCCTTGGACAAAACATGGCGATGCTGTTGGCTGGCTAACTTCAGATATTTTTGGGTTAAAACAGGCTCGTTCCCGCGAAGCAGAAATAGCCATTGAGGCTGCGTATACCTTCATGCGAGGAGAAAGCATAGAGACTTTTCCTGAATACCTGAGAACTAAAGAGCAAATTCATCAGGAACTCCTGCGAGTTTTACCAGAACACGATCGCTTCTGGCCGCGATGGATTGTGAGCACCGAGGTAGAGTAAAGATGATGCGATTTACTCCGCCACCGGAACCACCGGATTTTGAGCAACAGGTGCGAAAAGCAGGCAATAATTGGTTAGTTAAAAATCCTGGTAAAGAACCAAAAGATTTTTGGTCTACCTTCAAACCTCAATTAGCTAAAGAGTTCCAACATCTTTGTGGCTATTCAGTTATGTACATACCGAGTCGGATGGGTACTGTAGATCATTATTTGAGTAAAAGTAAAGCAGAAAATCGGCATTTGATTTATGACTGGAAAAACTATCGCTATGCTTTGCAACGGGTAAATAGCTGCAAAGGAACTTACGATAGACAAATTCTCGATCCGTTTGAAGTAGAAGATAATTGGTTTGAGATTATCCTACCTTCTTGTCAGTTGGTTTTGACTGATGCGATTCCTTCCCACCAGCGTGATCGAGCCGAATTTACCCTCAAAAAGTTACAGCTTCAGAATAGTGAATGGGTTATAGAACAACGTCAGGAGTGGTATCGGATGTATCTAGAGAACGAACTTAATTTAGAAGGGTTAGAAAAGAAAGCGCCTTTAATCGCTCGTGCGGTAAAAAAACAGCTTAATTAGTTAATAATCAATCTAAAATAATCACTCAGGCACCATCAAACCCTTCAAAATTCTCCCCTTTTCCTCCTCCCTCAACCCCTTCGACTGTACCAACACCCCAAAACCCCCCAAACCCATCGGATCGATCAATTGATGCAAAGCCTCCCTGCGCCGCAAAAACGTTGCCACATCCAATACTTCCGCATCATTTGTAGATAGAGAAGCAATACGATCGCCCAAACCCAACGCCATCAAAAACAAAGCCTGCTGAGTAAACCCTACCACATCCAAACCGCACAATTCCCCCTGCCTTTCCAACGCCGTAAAATTAACATGAGCCGTTAAATCCTGCCGCCCCACATTAATATAAGGATTGCTGTGATATCGGTGGCGATAATAACACTGTAGCGTCCCCTCCCTGCGCCTCGGATTGTAATAGCGGTGCGCCGGATAACCGTAATCAATAGTTAACAAATATCCCCGCTGCAACTTTTGAGCAACTGTACTCATCCAGTCCAAAGCAGCCAAATTTACCTCACTGCGATATCCATCTCCATAAACACTCGCCGACAAATCGATGCCCACCAAATCCAAATATTCGGCAATTTTAGGGGTGGAAACTTCGCCAACTACTTCAACAAATTTTATCTCTTCTTGTTCATTTTTTGGGGTTTCTGCGGCAACATAAATCTCCCTAACTTGCCCTTCTTCCAGAATGAATTGATGCACTGGCAAAGCATCCACTAACTCGTTAGAAAAAAAACAACCGACTATTGAATTATTAACTATCTCATCCCAATTACACCACTTAACACACTTAATATCGGCTAAAGTTTGCCGCTGTTCCGCTTGGAGTCCAGGGGAAACTTCAATAATAATGTATTCTAAAATATGAAAGAAATCGGGATGTTGCCGTTGCAGATATTGCAGCACATTTTCGGCAAAATTTCCCCGCCCAGCGCCCATTTCTACGATCGCGAAATTGAAAGGGCGATCCTCTTCGAGGGCTCCGCTAACGAGAAATTCCCACATTTCTACAAACTGATCCGCCAAAACCTCAGCAAAATCAGCACCCCAATGAGACGACGTGATAAAATCGCCTTGTTTGCCGATCGACGGGCGATCGCTATTGTAATATCCGTGCTGCGGATGATATAATGCCCAATCCATATATTCAGCAAAAGTAATACGCTGCTGGGGAGTGGCGGCAATTCTTTCGCCGATTAAAGCGCAGAGATCCGGGTTGCTGTCATTGATATCTGGTTGCTGGGATGTCATAATTTTTATGAGGCACTTAATCAAGCTGAACAAAATCATTCGAGTAGTGCTATAAACTCTTCCCTTGTGAGTTCTGCATCCCGCAGTATCTTGCGGAGTAAACCTCTACCTATGGTTTTGCCAGCATGGACAGGAATCGTTACTACCCGTCCATCTGCATGGATCATTCGCACATGACTGCCCTTTTGTCTAATCGTCTGAAAGCCTGCATTTTCTAAGGCGCTAATAACTGTATTTCCTATTAAAGCTGGTAGTTTTGGCATTAAATCATCACCCTTTGAATACCTACAAATTCAGGTAATTTTTCATTACCCTCTTCTTCTAAACAAAGTGCAATAACTTCTTTAATATTCGCAATCAACTCATCAATAGTCTCACCTTGGCTATAACAGGCTTTTAGCTGTGGGACTTCCCCGACATAATAGCCATCTTCATCTCGTTCAATAATGACGTAGAACTCTTGCTTGCTGACATTCATTCTGCAACCTCTTTGTTCTTTAAATGTTACTCTATCATTATTAACAGTCAGGGCTTTAGTCATACTCGTTTAATAACTAAAGCCCTTACTGCTAACAGCGGATCTACCTGTCAACCGAGCCCATAATAATGTCGATACTCCCCAAAATTGCCACCAAATCGGCAATCTTCACGCCGCGCACAATGTGAGGCAAAATCTGCAAATTATTAAAATCCGCAGCCCGAATTTTCCAGCGCCAAGGAAACACAGTATCATCCCCGATAATATAAATCCCCAACTCACCTTTGCCGCTTTCAACGCGGACATAATGTTCGCCCTTGGGAATCTTAAAAGTCGGGGCAACTTTTTTGCCAATAAACTGATAGTCAAAACCATTCCATTCAGATTTTGGCCCGCTTTCTAAGCGCTTGGCTTCCAAATTCTCGTAAGGGCCGCCGGGGAGTCCTTTCAAGGCTTGATAGAGAATCTTAACAGACTCGCGCATCTCCCGAATCCGTACTAAATACCGGGCTAAACAATCGCCTGCAGCTTCGGTACAAACTTCCCAGTCGAAGTCGTCATAACATTCGTAATGGTCAACTTTCCGCAAATCCCAATTTACGCCGGAACCGCGCAACATGGGCCCGGAAAGTCCCCAGTTAATCGCTTCGTTGCGAGAAATAGTACCCAGCCCTTCAATCCGGCGGCGGAAGATTGGATTGTTGGTAATTAAACGTTCGTATTCGTCAATTTTGGGAACGAAATAATCGCAGAAATCTTGGCACTTATCTACCCAACCGTAGGGCAAATCGGCGGCGACTCCGCCGATGCGGAAATAGTTATTATTCACCATGCGATAACCGGTCGCTGCTTCCCACAAGTCGAGAATTGGTTCGCGATCGCGCATAGTATAGAAAAAAGGAGTTTGCGCGCCCACGTCCGCCAAAAACGGCCCTACCCACATCAAGTGGTTAGCAATCCGGTTCAACTCCAGCATGATTACCCGAATATAACTAGCCCGTTTGGGGACAGCAATATTTGCCAACTTTTCCGGCGCATTTACTGTCACCGCTTCGTTAAACATCCCCGCAGCGTAGTCCCAGCGGCTCACGTAGGGCACGTACATCACGTTGGTGCGATTTTCGGCAATTTTTTCCATCCCCCGGTGCAGATAGCCCAAAACAGGCTCGCAGTCCACCACATCTTCCCCGTCTAGGGTGACGATTAACCGGAGTACCCCGTGCATGGATGGGTGGTGCGGCCCCATGTTGAGCACCATCGGTTCGGTTCTAGTCTCAATTCTTGACATAATTAAATGAATTAATGATTACTAGCTATTGTTGATTTTTGTTTGGCTTTTATGATTATGAAGGATATCGAGCTCTCTGAGAAGGAGACCCTTGGATCGGATGTCAGTATTGACACCTATCACGTTCCAGTTTTGGGTCAAGAATTAATTGCGGGTTTGGCTGTGCGTCCAGGCGGGCACTATTTGGACGCGACGCTTGGGGGCGGCGGACACACGAGTTTGATTTTAGCGGCGGCGCCAGATGTTACAGTGGTGGCGATCGACCGCGACGAACAAGCCATCCGTTTTTGCCAAGCCCGATTTGCCAACTCGCCCGTTGAGTTTTGGCACGGCAACTTTGCTGAATATCAGTCCCCAGAGGCCGAATTTGATGGTATCATAGCAGACTTGGGCGTCAGCTCTGCTCAGTTCGATACACCGGAACGGGGATTTAGTTTTCGCCACCCAGCTCAACTAGATATGCGTATGAACCAGCAGCAATCTTTGACGGCAGAAGAGATTATCAACCACTGGGAAGAAGTTAAACTAGCAGATATTATTTACAAGTACGGCGAGGAGCGACTGTCGCGGCGCATCGCGAGGCGGATTGTGCAAAGCCGTCCTTTTCAAACTACAACAGAACTTGCAGGGGCGATCGCCTCCAGCTTCCCCCCCAAGCAGCGCAACGGCAGAATCCATCCGGCCACCCGCACTTTCCAAGCTTTAAGGATAGCCGTCAACTCCGAACTCGCTTCTTTAGAAACTTTCCTAAACCTTGCCCCACGGTGGTTAAAACCCGGTGGGAGAATCGGTATCATTACCTTTCACAGCCTGGAAGACCGACCTGTCAAGCACCAACTCAGAGGAACACCCAGTTTGCAGGTACTGACAAAAAAGCCGATCGTGCCACAATCCGAAGAAGTCGCTAGAAATCCCCGCTCTCGTTCTGCTAAGCTCAGACTGGCAGAAAGATTAGCTTGATTCGGCAGTAGTAATATGCTTGCTGCAAAAAGTTCAGAGATTAGGGAGCAAAACTTAAGTGCCAAATACTTTGCTAAACTTATTCACAGTTAATCACCGAGAGGAAGTTTCATGTTTGCTGTCAAGCGGGCGCTAAAATTAAATAACAAGGAAGCGACGTTGATGGCAAAACACGCAGGATTCCGGCGCGTAGTTTTCAATTTTGGGTTGAGCCTGCGAACTCAAATGTACAGTGAGGGGAAATTTACCGACTCGAAGGTACTCAACGAAGTCAAGAAGGTTCTCACCAATCACGTCAAGAAAACGTCTGAATTTGCTTGGATGAACCAGTTGTCTAGCCGAGTTTATCAAAACGCTTTGATTGACTTAAAAGATGCTTTTAGTCGATATCGTTCGGGGAAAGCAGGTCATCCGAAGTTCGCCAGCCGCCGAGACGGTCAATCTTTTACGGTTGATTCATCTAACGGTAAAGTTTTGTTAGTCGCTGGTAGCACTATCAAGATTCCTACGTTGGGAACTTTTCGACTTTTTGAGCCGTTAGAATGTGGTTTTATTTCTCAAACTTTTACGGTTTCAAAAGAAGGGAATCGCTGGTTTGTTTCCTTTTGTGTTGATGCAGAGCGCCTGCCCGGTGGGCAGTCTGAAGGTTCTGTGGGAATTGATGTCGGCATCAAGTATGCGGCCACGCTATCAACCCAACAGAGTTTTGATGCACCAAAGCCGCTAAAGCAAGCGAAAACCAAGCTTGCTACTTTACAGCGCCAAGCATCTAAACAGGTAAAAGGCTCTCGAAATCAGCGCAAAACCTACAACAAAATTAGTCAGCTCCATGCACGAGTCGCTCGTATTCGCTTAGACTTCCTTCACAAGTTAACAACTTACCTAGCTAAAACTTTCAAGCTAATTAAGATTGAGAACTTGAATGTTCAAGGAATGATGGCGAATCATAAGTTAGCTGGAGCAATATCTGACCTGGGATTTTACGAATTCAAACGTCAGCTCGACTACAAATGCCAAATGTATGGAGCTAGTTTAGTGCTAGTAGACCAGTGGTTCCCTAGTACGAAAACATGCTCAAATTGTGGCACAAAAAAAGATAGGCCACTAAGCGTTCGGACTTTTGACTGTCCTACTTGTGGCATATCTTTGGATCGGGATTTTAACGCAAGTTTGAATATTTTAAATTGGGAACCCTCGGCTTGAGGGGAATAGCCTACTTATCTTGGGATTAGCCGTCTACCCAACAGCGTAGGAAGTGAACTCGAATTGTGTCTAAAAATGAGTTTAGACAAGTTTAGATAAGTTTCACGAAGCAGACTTGGATGCAGCAATCAAGTACGATTCGGCGATGTAGGGAAGAGCGCCAACAACCCACCACTAACCCTCCGGGTACAGTGGGGCTTGAAATACAGCCGGTGTTGACCAGACTTAGGTAGCAATACCTGCGTTAGTAGTAAGTGTTAAAATTCACACCGAGGACAGTGCCCAGCTAGTTCAGAACTCTGCAATCAGAGCATTAATTAGCCGTTTTGAATGCTGGTGTGTTTAGAAAAGTACCGACTGCTAACAAGGTCATTGCTCGTATCACAGCGTGAAAGCTGACTCGGGAATTTTCCCTATTGAAGCGGCCTACCGAGGCGGGTTACAGTATCGAAAGCCTCTCATCTGTGCGAACAGATGGTGCGAAAGGAATGCTCACCTTGAGGTAAAACGGGTTTCTTTAACTCAACTTGACGTAACTGATATGTTGCATATATCCAGCCCCCCTTTTCCTCCCGCTACCTTGCTGATTACAGCTATGGTGGGGGTTTTCAAGGGGGAAGAAAGATGAGTCGGGGAGATGGAAGCAAGCTGAAACTGATGGTAGTCGATGACGAACCCGACAACTTGGATTTATTGTACCGGACGTTTCGACGCGACTTTCAGGTTTACAAAGCAGATAGCGCCCTCAGCGCCCTGGAAGTTCTAGACGAACAGGGCGAGATGGCGGTGATTATATCTGACCAGCGGATGCCAGAAATGAATGGCACCGAGTTTTTGGGGAAAACAGTCGAGCGATTTCCCGATACGATTCGGATTCTGCTAACGGGATACACCGATGTTGAAGATTTGGTTGAGGCCATCAACTCAGGTCAAGTTTTCAAATACATCACCAAACCGTGGAATCCAGAAGAACTCAAATTGGTGATCAATCAAGCCTCAGAAACTTACAAATACTACAAGCAGCGCAGCGTTGCATTGCGCCGCGCTTTACGCAAGGAATCTCTGTTCAATGAGGTAATGAGCGTGATTCGCGGGTCGCTAGATTACTCTAGTATGGTACAAACTATTGTTCAAACCGTAGGTCAAACTTTTGAGGCCAACTATTGTATGCTGCGGCCGGTAGAGACCGATCGACTATTACCGAGTACCTTCCCCTACCAAGCCCAAACCGACGATGCCAGTAGCTTTTCTTTTGATGAAAATTTGCTGGTTCAAGCTGTAGCCACCCGCCAAACTCAAGTGAACTCAAACAGTGGGGGGAATGGTAACTCGGTTGAGATTGCCGTGCCCCTGACTTACCAGCAAGAATTGCTGGCGGTACTGGCTTTGTGCCAGATTGGCGGCACTAACCCTTGGTCGGCAGAAGATATAGAGTTAATAGAAGGTGTAGCAGCTCAAGCTGCTCTGGCACTGTCTCAAGCTAAGCTATACCAGCGCACTCTGGATTTAGCCAAGCAGATGCAAAACGAGTTGGAAGTGGCTCGCCAAATCCAAACCAACTTGTTGCGCCAAAGTTGGCCGGAGTTTGAAACTGTCAGAGTGCAAGCTTGCTGCTATCCCGCGCGGGAAGTTGGTGGCGACTTTTTTGAAGTCTACGTCCACTCCCAAGGGGATATTTGGATAGCGGTGGGAGATGTTTCGGGTAAGGGAGTTCCGGCTGCTCTATTTATGGCGAGCGCGATTTCGGTGATGCGGCGGGAACTTTCCCAAGAAGTTTCTCCAGAGCCCGATCAAGTTATGCAGAACATGAATAGCAGTATGTCTGACGACCTGATCGGCAACAACCATTTTATTACAATGGTTGTAGCTCGTTACACTCCGTCCACGGGACACCTCGCCTTTGCTAATGCCGGTCACATTTACCCGATTGTTTGGTCTCACTCGGAGGTGAAAGCTCAAGCTGCTAGCGGTAAAACGCCAGCCGAGCCGAATTTCCTGAAAGCTCGTGGCATTCCCTTGGGGATACTACCAGTTTGGAGAGGCAAAGCAGGTGCGATCGAATTAAAGTCAGGAGATGTATTTCTGCTGACGAGTGACGGGATTACTGAAGCTAGCGTGACAAGTCAAGCGGTCGCAGGGGGTGTACCAACCCGTTCT
Source organism: Microcoleus sp. D2_18a_B4 (assembly GCF_036702475.1). Lineage (NCBI taxonomy): Bacteria > Bacillati > Cyanobacteriota > Cyanophyceae > Oscillatoriales > Microcoleaceae > Microcoleus > Microcoleus sp. D2_18a_B4. The sequence goes on along the minus strand of NZ_JAUBTL010000025.1, from coordinate 30,062 downwards.
ATGCTACAACAAGAAGGGCTTTGGCAACTCTTGATTCAGGAACCTGGTTCTTTCAACTTGGACAATTTGTTGGCTCACATCCGAGCCGATAATCCCGTTCAGGAAGACGACCAAACCATACTCTCTCTGGAGGTTCTTTGAATCTGTCAGCGACTCCCGACGCATAGTCGGGGGTGAGAGCCGAAAAAACTTAAGCCCTCCTTGTTGACGGCCCATAGAGTAGTCCTGCAAAGGACGGGGTTATCGTCAACAGTCAAAAACCTAGCCGGCGATGGCGCAGCTAGTTTCCTGAATCGCTTTCCTGGGGGATTAAATACCTGTAAAGGGTTAAGGTAGAAGGCATTCGTCAGAAAAAACCAACGCTTAAAAGCTAAGGATTGAAACACAGATTTTTTATACCTCGCTGCTTGCAGTCTCGGTATAATTATCAATTGTTAAGGGGCTTTAGGCCCATAACAAAAGTTTTCAACTATACTCTTAACTTCTGCCTTCTACCGAATGACGAATGCCTGATTTTTAAACAGAAAAGGCTAGTATCCCCCGAGTAGCGACAAGTATTGAGGCCGAATCCATTCGGCGCGTCGTATTTCATACCTGGAAGACACAGGGTTTTCAAACTTACGGGATTTTTTTATGAATACTGAGCTTCATGTGCCAAGCGACTTGCGGTTTTTAACAATTGTTGAAAATTGGTTGCTGAGCAGTTTAGAAGTAGAGCTAGGAGAGCACGTCGATTGGCCGCGTCAGTCGAATCGTTTGCGCTTGGTGTTAGCAGAAGCCTATTCTAACGTGATCCGCCATGCTCACAAAGATCAACCCAATTTGCCCGTGTTAATTCGCTTGAATTTAAAAAATAGGGATATTGGTTTAGAAATTTGGGATTACGGTAAAGGTTACGAAATGGATACTTACAATCCCCCGAGGCCGGAAGCTAAACAGGAAAGCGGCTACGGCTGGCTGATTATGAGCAGACTTATGGATCGGGTGGACTACACTTTGCAAATAGACGGTCGCAACTGTCTCAAGTTGGAAGCGAGTTTGCCGGAAAAATCTTAATTAGTCGTTAATCATGAGTCATTAGTCTTGAGTGATTAATGATTGGCAATGCACTTTTAGACTCGCTTTGGCTGTCTGTCGCACGCGCTGCGGTGACAGCCACTTTTTCGTGCAGTATCGTCAATCGATTTGAGATTTGAGATTTGAGATTTTAGATTTTAGAATTGAAGCATTGACCCCACGGATAAATTCGGGGGGCAAGTTTCTCGGAGACAGGTTTTTTATTTCACCGGTCCTGAGTCTGCTTTCGGAATGAATCCGGGGGCTTGTATCCTGGATGCTTTCGGTCAGCCCAAGGCGAGACTGTAAGATTGTAGGGGTACAGTCCCGATCGCACAAATACCCCAGAAACGGGATTTTTATACCGTGAGTGGCACTTCACCAAAGATTTGAATAAAAACCCGGTTTCTGCCTCATTCTGGCGATAAAAAGCCGATTTACCTGTCGATCGCACGATTTTAGCTATTACGTGCGATCGACAGGTCAAACCAAAATAGACAATTTAAATGTGAAACACCTTATCAAACATCTCATTTCTTATGTGACCGCAGATTTAGCAATTCTTGGGGAGAAGCTAACAGTTTGACGGTGACAGAAAGGATTTTTTGGTCAGAATTGAGCAACAACAGCCATCCGACATTAACACCAAATGCGGAAGTTTGCACCCGGCCACTGACCTGAACTTCAACATTGCCATATTCTAAAATTTGGGTGACACCTTGCTGGGGTTCAAGCTTCATTCCTCGCGCTTCTGTTTTTAGATAAGTGGCGATCGAGCTGCTACCCATAATTGGCTCTTCAAACGGCGCGTGCAGAACCCCATCATCGGCAAATAAATTAGCCGTCGCGTCAAAATCGCCCGCGTTTAAAGTTTCAAAATATCGCAGTACCGTTGGGTTTGTGATGCCGGCAATCTTTATAGAGCTAGTTATAATAGGTCGAGTTGTTGCGGTCATAAAAGAATTGATTTTAGATGAATGAGTATACTGTAATCATTCTCTTTGTCGCAGCAAATCCCTCAAAAGATATAAGTAGGGCCAGGAAAATAATTCTCCGAAAAAAGGAGGAACCGGAGGGAGCATCTCAATGAAAGCAGCAAAGCTCGAAATTGGAATTAGGAGTCAGGAGTCAGGAGCCAGGAGAAAAGAGTCAGAAGGAAGAAGAAAGAAGTGTTTTTGCAAATATGAGATGCTCCCGAACCGGAGAGCGTCGATCGCAGCTTTCAGAGCGATCGACCAAAATCAATATTACTTTCAAAAAATGTAAGGGTAGCCAAGGTGTAAACCCTGATACCATCAGTCATTTCCCATCCTTCAATTCTTGAATCTAAAATTTAAAATCTAAAATCTAAAATGATAGAAACCCAGACACCTGAAGGCATCTGGGTTTCTGGCCAAGTCTGTTTGACAGACCGAACCCGAATATTCTATTTGCGGATCAAATTGAGCAATTCTTTAGGAGATGCCAACAAGTCGATCGCCACAAAGAAAATTTGACCTTGGGGATCGAGCAAAAACCGCCACGCAATGTTCATTCCCACATTCGCGCCGAACCAGGGAGTTTCGACTTTGCCAGTGACTTTCACTTGTCGGTAGCCATCTTCTGCAGGTTCCGATACGCCTTGCTGGGGCATCATTTTCAGTCCGATGCACTCTTCGCGCATATAGTTGAGGATAGCGTCGCGACCGACGATCGGCTTTTGGAAAGGTGGTTGCAGGGCACCTTCTTCAGCAAATAAACCGACGGCTGGGGTGAAGTCGAAGGCATTCATGTAGTCGATGTAGCTGAGCACTGTCTGCTCGCTGATACCCTCAATTTGGGTTTTCACCCGCTCTTCTGGAGCGGTGGGAGTGCTGCGGGGGGCTGAGCGTTTGGCGTACTCTTGGTTAAAAGCAGGGTCATAGCCCATGTTAACTACGGTGTTGCGAAGTACGGTAATTTGCTGGCCCGGATCTAGTTTCTTGATGGTTTCAAGGACTTGGGTGGCTTCGGGAGACATTTGATAGCCAGCGGGGATCGGAGCGACAACGCCCTGTTTCATCAACTGTCCCAACTCGTACCAGAAACCGAGTTTGGTGTTGACGCGCAACGAAGTGTAAATCCGGCCAATTGTTGTGTCGGCGTTGCTGGCTAGGTCAAACATGGTTTTGCTTTGAGCAGCCGGCGACATTTGCTTGATTTCGCTCAGGATGCCTTCAACAAGCGCCATGCTGGCTACTCCGGGAGCTGCTGCGGTGATGGAAATACCCATTTCGGTGTAGGCATACCAAAGTAAGGCTAGTTGGTCTTCAACGCTGAGTTTGTAGAACGCTTCCGTGGTAGCCGGAACAACGCTAGCAATCTCGGTGTTGGAAAAAATAGATTGAGCTGATTGAATACTAACTGCCATATGTATCCTGTGGGATTCGCTGTCGGTTTTACTTGCGTACTTGAATTTGCGAATCGAATTCTCCCTTAATTAAATTATGTGACAGTTTTGACATTTTAGAGTTCAAATTTATAAATATAAAGATTGTGGAAGTATTATCAATTATCTCCCCAAATTAATCTGAAAATTACTAGACTTATAGCGCAATTTGTGCTATCGTTCCTTACCCGATGAAAAAATCAATTAATAGCGATCGCATTAAGCAAAAAGCCCTTGAGTTGGGATTTCACAAAGTCGGGATAGCCTCAACAGACACGGATTTAGATATAGAAAAACAAAGATTGCAAGCTTGGCTGGACAAGGGTTATCAGGCGGATATGGCATGGATGGCAAACCCGAAACGGCAGGATATTCAATTGGTGATGCCAGAGGTGCAGTCCTTAATATGTGTCGCCATCAACTACTACACGGCTCACCAACGCCCCTCAAATCCCCCTTGTGAGAGGGGGGTCGAGGCAGAGGTCGAATATGCTAAAATCTCTCGCTACGGTTGGGGGCGGGATTACCATAGAATTTTGCACAAAAAACTGAAGGTTTTGGCAAATTGGGTGCGATCGCAAGGCGAGGGAATTGAAGCGCGGTATTATGCTGATACCGGGCCGATTCAGGATAAAATGTGGGCGCAACGTGCGGGGATTGGCTGGATTGCCAAAAATGGTAATGTAATTTCGCGCGAATACGGTTCTTGGGTGTTTTTGGGCGAAATCTTGACTAATTTGGAGTTAGCGCCGGATGAGTCTCATACGGAACATTGCGGTACTTGTACTCGCTGCATTGAGGCGTGTCCGACGGGAGCAATTACTGAGCCTTTTGTGGTGAATGCCGATCGATGTATAGCTTATCACACGATCGAGAATCGAGCCGAAAAATTGCCCGACGAAATTGCATCTAATTTACAAGGTTGGGTAGCAGGCTGCGACATTTGTCAGGATGTTTGTCCTTGGAATCAGCGATTTGCTAAACCAACTGATGTTGCCGACTTTGAGCCTTATCCTGAAAACATAGCGCCGACACTTGCAGAATTAGCCGACATTTCCGACGAAGAATGGAACCGCAGATTTACAGCTTCGGCGCTGCGACGCATTAAACCCGAAATGCTGCGGCGAAATGCGAAAGCAAATCAAATTAACCCTTAAAAGTTGAGAATTTTGTGCTTAGGAGGCACTTTACCCTATAGATAATAACCCTAGGGTGTTTACGGCTCGCCAAGAGACAATACATTCTGCCGTAAGTCATTCCCCATCTAAAATCTAAAATCTAAAATCTAAGATATAAAATTGTATGCTTCCCCGTTCCTTATTTGCTATTGTCCAATGACCAAAGTAATTATTTTTGATTTTGACGGTACTTTAGCAGATACAATCGATATTCTTCTAAGCATCACCAACCGTTTGTCAGTACAATTAGGCTTTAAGTCTGCCACCAAAGACCAAATCGCTCAACTGAGCAATTTAACTTCTTGGCAAATTCTTCAGTATTCGGGCATTTCTATCTTCAAATTCCCGCTGTTGATTAGAATGTTGAAAGCAGAGTTACGCAGCGAAATTCCCAATATTCAATTATTTCCGGGGATTAAAGAAGTTTTACTGGAGTTAAAAACACTGGGATTTCAACTGGGAATAATCACATCTAATTCCAGAGAAAACGTCTTGGGAACGCTGGAAAAAAATGGTTTGCAAGACACTTTCACATTTATTTACTCTGGCTCAACTTTTGGCAAACATAAAGTTATTAATAGCTGGCTAAAAAGAGAACATATAAATGCTAAAGAAGTCGTTTATGTGGGAGATGAGATTAGAGATATAGACGCTGCGAGAAAAACAGGAATTAAGGTAATGGCTGTAGCTTGGGGTTTTAATTCTCAGGAGGCTTTGGCTGCACACAATCCCGATTTTTTGATTAAACGCCCCCAGGAATTGATAGAGATTATGAGTAATTTGCGGGAAGTGTAAACTGAAATTGCAAAAAGTAAGACTCGTCGGTTGAAATCTATTCTAGACAAACTCTCTTTCCACCAAAGAGGGACTAAAGAATAAAATGGGTATTAAAGCCTGATTTGTTATCCGCCATATTTCCTAGTATCATCTCTGCGAATAAATTATGTTAATCTCCTTCGCTCCGTTTCAGTGCTGCTAAAACTGCTTGCTGGCTAACTGCTTGGTAGATTTTGCTAAAATGCTGCTTCAGGGCGTCTGATGCGGGCGAGGATTTGCTAGCCGTTCCTTTTCCGTCGGTTGCGAGGGGGATTGGGCCTAAGATATCTAATACTGTTTCGCTGCTGGGCGGCGGTACAATCACTACTAAAGATGATTCTAGCTGCTGATTGTATTCCCAAAAGCGATCGACCTTCGGCAATTTAGAATTCGTAGTCGGGGCATTTTCGCCGGAGTTGAGTTGGGAATTTTCCTCTCCTTGCGTACCTCGTCTTTGACGGAGTGCTGTCAAGATTTGCTCTTTGGTTCTCCCCCGCAGTTGAAAGAGTACGAAGGGGTCTTCACTGAAGCGATCGCCCAATAAGTAGTATACTGCACTGATGTGTTTGCAAGGGTTTTGGGGGTCAGGACAGCTACAGCGCGATCGAATATCAGATAAACTTAACGGAAATAGCGTTTTGCCCGCTGCTGCAAATACATCTTCAATATTGTGCGGCATTTCTCCTGCTAGTAATTTAGCTGAAAAAACTGCTCTTTGCGACATATTTTCAATCACATAATCCCAATCTTCATCGCTCAATGTATCGAGTCCTAAAGAAACTTGATAGGGTTTGGGATCTGTTCCTTGAACTATGGCAATTACTTCTTGATTGGGAAATTTAATGCTGAGAACTTTACCTTCGCGTGCATATTGCCAGCCACGTTCTAAGCGCTTTTTGAAGCGGTAGGTATTGATTAAATCTAACCACTGTTGTGTCCACCATTCTCTGTCAATCATAAGCCGAAGGAAGAAGGAAGAAGGAAGAAGGAAGAAGGAAGAAGGAAGAAGCAAGGAGGAAGAAAGCTTTAGTTATCTAGGAGAGTCAGAAACCGGGGTTTTTACAGAACCACTGGACTCTAACTTTTAATTCTGGTAGAAAACCCGGTTTCTGTGGTCAGAGTGTGTAATTCCTCTGATTTTTTAGAACTAAAGTCCTCACGAGAAACCGAAGAAAATTAAACACATTATTCTTCTTCCGTTTCTATAATAGCATTGCGATCGAGAATTAGTAAATTGCGAAGTTGGTCTGTATCTAGCTCGGTGAGCCAGTTTTCCCCGGCGCTGACTACTTGTTCGGCTAGAGCTTTCTTACTTTCGATCATATCGTGTATTTTCTCCTCTAACGTACCTGTGCAGACAAATTTGTGGACTTGCACGTTGCGAGTTTGACCGATGCGAAATACGCGGTCAGTTGCCTGATTTTCTACTGCGGGATTCCACCATCTGTCATAGTGGAAAACGTGGGTTGCTCTGGTTAAGTTCAAACCTGTGCCGCCTGCTTTTAAAGATAAAATCATAATCGGCGGGCCTTGGGGGTCGTGCTGGAAGCGATCGATCATTTCTTCCCGCTGCTGTTGCCGAATTCCTCCGTACAAGAACAAAACTTCTCGCCCTAAATGCTGTTCTAGATGCGGTTTCAGGAGTTTTCCCCATTCGGCAAATTGAGTAAAAATTAAAGCCCGATCGCCCTCAGCGAGCACCTCTTCTAACATTTCCACCAACCGCTGCAATTTCCCCGATTCCTGACTCTTAATCTCCAATTCTTTCGGCTTAGCTTCTGCTTTCACAAGAGCCGGATGGTTGCAAAGTTGCTTGAGTTTTACCAGCAAAGCCAGAATCATTCCCCGGCGCTGAATGCCTTCGGCTGACTCTAATTCAGCTATTGACTCTTCGACTATTTTCTGATATAAAGCCGCCTGTTGAGCCGCCAGCCCGCAAAATACAGTCATCTCCTGTTTTTCGGGCAAATCTTGGATGATTTCTTTGTCGGTTTTCAGGCGGCGGAGGATGAAAGGCCGAACGAGCGATCGCAAAGTCTGCAAAGATTCCCTATCTCCGTATTTCTCGATCGGAATTGCAAATCGGCGCTGAAAGAAATTGCGCGGCCCCAAATAGCCAGGATTGAGAAACTCCAAAATAGACCACAATTCTTGCAGTCTATTTTCCACCGGAGTTCCCGTCAGCGCAATTCTAAAAGATGCCTCGATTTGTCGCACCGCTTGCGACTGCTTCGCCTCAGAATTTTTAATATTTTGCGCTTCATCTAAAACCAATCCTTGCCACTTAATGCCTTGAAATTCTTTCGCATCGCGAAACACCAGCGCGTAACTGGTAATTATTAAATCCTTTCCCTTAATTGCCGTCGCAAATGCTTTGCCTTTAGCGCGTTGGTCTCCGTGGTGTAGCAAGACTTTCAGCGTCGGGCCGAACTTCTTGACTTCGCGTTCCCAGTTGCCCAATACCGATGTCGGACAAACCAGTAATGTCGGCCCTTCCAAGGAATCTTTTTCTTGTAAATGCAGGAGAAAAGCAATTAGCTGAACAGTATTGTGGCACAAAATATTATTGGCAACAAAATTGTGATGTTTGCCCACCTCAAAATCATAGACCCACCCACTGTACTCAAAATCCTCAATTTCTTCTATTCTGCAATAAAATACTTCGCGATCGAGTATAAGTTGCAAATTTTCTCGGACAGTATCTAGCTGCGCTACATTGAGATTTGCATAAGCCTCTAGGGTCTGATTCGTCCATTTAGAAGGCTTTAGCTGGCGGTACTCCTGTTCTGCGGAACCACAAAGCACATTTTCCATACCTGCTACCACCTTTTCTAGACTGATGCGGGAAAACTGCTGGGAACCGTTAATATAAACAGGATTGTGCATTCCGAAATGCCGTAGCGGCAGTTTGGTCATCTCCACTGCATCGGCAACAATATCCGAAACCGGAATTCCTTCGACATTTGTATTGGCAGTAACTTCGCAAATTTTCTCTAATTTACGCTGTTTTTCGGGATAGCAGAAGCCAATTTCCTGCAAAAATATGCGCGCTGAGTTACCGCCGAAAGTACCGATGTAATACGTGCGAAAAATTCCGCTGCCATTGGTGGCGCGTTTCTGTTTAGTGGCGATTCGCAGCCAAATTCCAAAGCGCCGCAGCAATGTAGAAAGTTGTTGGATTATTAAAGGCGAAGCGGTGCTAATTTCGACAGTCCGCATTTTAGGAATGACAGAACCTTCAGCATCAAAGTAGTTTTTGAGGAAACTCCGAATGCTATCAAGATTGGCTTGCATGATAAATTGTGGGAAGCTTTTCTCGGCTGACAGTTTCCCCCACTCGTAGCCTTTAGACTCAAGAAAGCTTTGGTACGATCTACTGCATACAACCAAGTCTGCTGCTCTCTGCTTAGCACGAGTACGAACAGCAGGATTATTGATTTTTACTCCATACTTTTCGCTGATCCGGTGCAGTGCGACACGTAACTCTTCCAGAACTGTCGCATCTTTTTGTGCTATCGAGAGTACAGCTCGATCGCGCTGCTCATATCCTTCAGCAATCTGCCAAGCCAGAAACTTGACCAAATCGGGATCTTCCGGCTTTCCTTCCCAATACAATTTAGCAGGAACGCAAACATAATCTCCCACCTTGAGGTCATTTGTCCAGCCATCGCGTCCTAACAATTTGTGGCGGCGGGTAATTGTGATGCTGCTACCATCTTGTAGTTTGATGGTTCGCAACTTTTCTTGCACTTGCTGGCGGTAAAGTCGTCGAATAGTCGCCTGTACAATTTTGCCTGTTTCCTGATTTATGGAATTTACCAGTAATTGCTCGTTAGGTTCAGACCAAAAGCCCTCACCGTCGAATTCTGTTTTTCCGGCATAAGTTTCCCATATTTTTTCAGCTTTTTGTAAAAAGCCATTGACAAAAAGCAAAGTATGTGGTAAGGCGCATTTACCCGTTCCCATATCGTCCGCGAGACAAGCACCCAAACCCCAGCGTTCTAAGAATGCTAACCAGCCTGCTCCTAGGGCTTGATAAGGCCGCAATTGTCCTCGGAAACTAGCCGGAGTTGCGATCGCACTTACCGCTTGATTATCGCTCAAAGTATTCAACAATTCCTGAAGTTGACCCGTAGCCTCAAAATTCACCACAGGCAATTTCTCGATCATCTGAGAATCGCCCGACGCCAAACGCAAAGCATCCTCCAAAGAAAGAGTCATTTGCTCTTTGCGGCTGGCAAAAAAAGTTTGAGCCGCTTTCACATCCGGCGCGCGCAACTCCACCCACTCGCCGTTAATTTCCACCAAAGGCGAATTCAACGCGATCAATCTGTCAAATTCTGCCTTAGAAAGGCGCTGTCCGCCGATCGTCAATTCCCACTTAAAATTTAGCAGACTTTGCAATCCCAACCCGCCTTTCGCCGGAGTCACTTTCGGAGTTTCCGCTTGAATGCTCAAACCCAAACGACTCGCCCAACCATCCGTCTTTGTCAAACTCGGCGGCAAAACTACGCCCAACCCGCTATCAGCAAACCGCCAAGCTACAGACTTAATAAACTCGTAAGCTTGCAGCGGATTTAATTGGCAAGATTGAGGCCGCTGTGCTTGCAAACTCGGTTCAATTAACGGATAAAGTTTCGAGGCTAAACCCAAGCCGCTGAGCAAAGTTTCTTGAGGCAATTCTATTGTGCGCCCCGCATAAGCCAAACGCTCGACTGAGTTGTTCCAAACAGTTGTCGCGTCTACCACAAATTCCGCTTCATCTGCAGCTTGCAAGCAATAATTTAAACTCCAGTTGGCTTTACCAGGAGACGGCGGTATGAGTTGAAAGCAAGTGCGAAATTGACTTTGTTGAGATAATTGATTTTGCAGCGGTGCAGTCCAAGCACTCAGCTTGGTTGCCAAGTTTTCCAATGCTGCTGTTTCTACTTGAACTCTCCCAGATTCCTGCTGCAAAGCTTGCAGCCAGTCGCGCACAGGAGAAACTGCTTTGATGTCTAAAGTAGAGCTACCAGCAGATCGCACTTGACTATCTACAATACTGCTCAAAAAGCCTAACACCAATTCCTCAGCCCCCCTCGGCAAATCCACCGCTAAAGGCAATTGACTGGATTCTTCTTCCTTTTCCCCTCTTCCCTCTTCCTTATTCCCTCTTCCTTCTTCCTTTTCCCCTCTTCCTTCTTCCTTCTTCCTGGCATCCGTTACATCCGTTACATCCGTTACAGAATCCGTTGCCGAACTTCCTTCTTCCTTCTTCTGATATGTTCTGCAAGCCGTCGGCATTTGCTTGACAAAAGTGGCGAGGCGGAGTATGTCTGTAGAACTATCTAACAGCGGTTGCCATTTGGCAATAGCAGAACCGTCGGACTGTTTCTCCAATGCAGGCAAAAATTTGCATCTTGCCAACAAATCCAAACTCCACCTAGCAAGATGAGACCAAAAACGCAAATCTGAGCCGACAAAAGAGTCGGGTTCCGTGCTGTTAAGCGGTAGTGATTGCAAGAAAACAAAAGCGGCTTGAGGGTTGAGACAAAAACCCTCGACTTGCCAGGGATAAAGGTAAATTTCCTCGGTTTTAGCGGGTTCCTCAAGTGCTGCTGCTGAGTGCTGCGGCATCAGATTTGCGTTCGATTCTGAGATTTGGGTGGGAAGTGCGATCGCCCGAATTTCCTTTTGAATTGAGGAGTCTTGGGCGGGAATTTCTGCGTTGGGAGTTTTGGGCGATCGCCTAGTTTTTTTGTTTTTTTCCGGTGGAGTTTCTGCGGTTTCCGGTAATTGCCAATCCAGTTTTCCCGACTGCTGCAAGGAATTTAGGAAAGTCTTAAATTCCGATTCGGTCATTGCTAAGGGATGCGGTAAATTTATCCCCGATTCTATGGTTTCAATTGCCCCTATTTTTCGCCAAGTTTCTCCCCAAATAAATAAGCAACTTTTTTCATTCTCTAGGAGCCAACTGCCGTGTAAAATAGCCATATTTTTTTAGCCTGATTTTATATTTAATTGCGAGGTTGACTAGAGCATTTATATGGGATTTATGAAAATTTTATTTAAAACAAACCGAGGAAATTTTAAGCCTGATAGAAATTAGGTAGAACCTGTATATTTAGGTACTTATGGCACACATTACGGCTTATTCCCTGACTTAGATAACTAAATCCCTGTTCCTTCTTCCTTCAACGTCCCAATTCCCAAACGAAAATTCATCGTACCATCTATGGAAGGCGTTTAGCGGACGATCGACCGGAGAATCGAGCCCAGACTGCAAAAAATAATTTTCGAGTATATAGCGGTTCTCAAGCGTGGTGAGGTATGGGGGCGAGTCCTCTGCCTATGCCCAATGCCCAATGCCCCATGCCCAATGCCCCATGCCCAATGCCCCATGCCCAATGCCCAATGCCCAATGCCCAATGCCCCATGCCCCATGCCCAATGCCCCATGCCCCATGCCCAATGCCCTATGCCCCATGCCCAATGCCCCATGCCCAATGCCCAATGCCCCATGCCCTATGCCCAATGCCCCATGCCCAATGCCCAATGCCCTATGCCCAATGCCCTATGCCCTATGCCCTATGCCCGCGTGAGCACCTCATGTTACTGAGAAAGGCTATAAATGCTTATAAGCCAGACACAGACAGTCGATCGCGAGGCGATTATCCCTGTCTTTTGGCGTCGGACTCTCAAACATCCTGTGGTAATGTTACGATCCCGACAGAGAAAGAATGTGGTAGATAAGGAAGCAGTGCTACATGGTAGAGATAGACAAGTCAATATCCTTCGATGGACGGGATATTAGACTGAAGATTGGTTTACTAGCGCCTCAAGCAGGCGGTGCAGTTTTGATTCAGTCGGGTGACACGGCGGTTTTGGTGACAGCGACTCGATCGCAGGGGAGAGAAGGAATTGATTTCCTGCCCCTGTTGGTGGATTACGAAGAGAGACTCTACGCTGGCGGTAAAATTCCCGGTGGATTTTTGCGAAGGGAAGGGCGTCCCCCAGAAAAAGTGACTTTGACTGGCCGTTTGATCGATCGACCGCTGCGCCCGCTATTTCCAAGCTGGCTGCGAGATGACATCCAAGTTGTAGCAACAACGGTTTCGATGGACGAACAAGTGCCACCGGACGTTTTGGCGGTGACGGGGGCTTCGGTGGCGATACTGCTGGCGAAAATGCCGTTTTACGGGCCGATGGCGGCGGTACGAGTCGGTTTGGTAGGGGACGATTTCATCATCAACCCCACCTACAGCGAAATCAAAGAAGGCGAGTTGGATCTCGTGGTAGCCGGTTCTCCTGATGGAGTAATCATGGTGGAAGCCGGCGCTAACCAATTGCCGGAACAGGATATCATCGAGGCGATCGACTTCGGCTATGAAGCAGCCTGTGACTTGATTCAAGCCCAGCGCGAAATTATGGCCGAATTGGGCATCGATTTGGTGGTAGAAGAACGGCCATCCCTAGACTCTGCCCTGGAAAACTTTATTCGCGATCGCGCCCAAGAACCCATCCGCATCATTTTGTCAAGATTTGAAAAAGACAAAACAATACGGAATGCAGCTTTGGACGAAGTTAAGGCAAATGCAGTGGAAGCTGCGATCGCCGAACTCCCGGAAGAGGACCCGGTAAAAGTAGCGGCCACCGCCAACAGCAAGGCGATCGGCAACGTTTTCAAAGACGTTACCAAAAAAATGATGCGGAAGCAGATCCTCGAAGATGGCGTCCGTGTAGACGGTCGCAAGCTAGACGAGGTGCGACCCGTTTCTTGTCGCGTAGGCGTGCTGCCGTCGCGAGTACACGGCACTGGGTTGTTTAATCGCGGGTTGACTCAAGTCTTGTCCGCAGCTACCCTGGGAACCCCAGGCGACGCCCAAGACTTAGGGGACGACTTGCACCCGCAGCAAGACAAACGCTACCTCCACCACTACAATTTCCCGCCGTTTTCGGTAGCAGAAACCAAGCCGATGCGATCGCCCGGACGCCGAGAAATCGGTCACGGAGCCCTCGCAGAACGCGCTTTACTGCCGGTTTTGCCATCCAAAGAAGATTTCCCCTACGTGATTCGCGTAGTTTCAGAAGTCCTTTCTTCCGACGGTTCCACCTCAATGGGTTCAGTTTGCGCCTCAACGCTAGCATTAATGGATGCAGGCGTTCCCCTTTCCCAACCCGTCAGCGGCGCGGCAATGGGCTTAATTAAAGAAGGCGATGAAGTCCGAATTTTGACTGACATTCAGGCAATTGAAGACTTTTTAGGCGACATGGACTTCAAAGTAGCGGGTACCGACACCGGCATTACTGCTTTGCAGATGGACATGAAAATCAAAGGTTTGCCCTTAGATGTAATTGCCAATGCCATCCGCCAAGCCAAACCGGCCAGACTGCACATTTTAGAAAGAATGCTGGCAACCATCGACACTCCCCGCAAGGAAATGTCGCCGTTTGCACCACGTTTGCTAACCCTGAAAATCGATCCAGAATTTATAGGTTTGGTAATTGGGCCTGGTGGCAAAACGATCAAAGCCATCACCGAAGAAACCGGTGTCAAAATAGACATCGAAGACGACGGAACCGTGACAATTGCCGGCAACGACAGCGAAAAAGCTCAGCGGGCTTACAACATTGTCCAAGGCATGACACGCAAGTTGAATGCAGGAGATGTGTATGTCGGCCGCGTAACTCGAATTATTCCGATCGGCGCTTTTGTGGAAATTTTGCCCGGAAAAGAAGGAATGATTCACATTTCCCAGTTAGCCGACTACCGCGTTGGCAAAGTGGAAGACGAGTTAGCTGTGAACGATGAAGTGATTGTCAAAGTGCGAGAAATTGACAATAAAGGTCGAATTAATTTGACCCGCTTGAATATTCATCCCGACGAAGCGGTAGCCGCCCGCGAAGCGCTGAATAAATAGTTTACAGTTGGTAATTGGTAATTACTTATAGAGTAATTGCTAATTGCTAATTGCTAACTCGTGATTAGTAATTGCTAATTGCTAGTTGAGATTAAATCTGATTGTTTCAGATTGATTTGGGAGTAGGTGCGCGACAGCGACAGATCGACAAAAGTGCGATCGGCTGTAGAAGTTAATAAAGTCGCGCACTTTACCCTCGGCGGTTGAAACCGCCACTACATAAATGAAGTCCCCGCAGAGAGGGACTGAATAAAATATAAAGTAGGCTTAGATAGTTAGTATAAATGATAGGATATAGGCTTGTAAACCGCAGACATCGCAGGTGAAAATAGCAGGTTTTATTTTCATCAGCGTCTGTAGAAAAACGCAGATAAAGATGACATTAAGACCTCGCTACGATCCAGACGAGAATATTAGCCAATACGGTTCAGTTAAGCTCGATCCCCCCTAGCCCCCCTTAAAAAGGGGGGGACAAGAACCTACTCAAAGTCCCCCTTCTTAAGGGGGATTTAGGGGGATCTCGCCCGGAATAAATAGTTTTAACTGAACCGTATTGGAATATTAGCCGTCATAGTGCAACTGATCCAGAGAAATGCGATCAAATGGCTAAGCGTCAGGGATGGGAATTAATCCGATGGGAAAAAACAAACGGTTCGATACTTAAGGTTGATTGTGTCTTTGAAGGGTTGACAGAGTTTCCACCGAGTCCATACGAACCCGAACACGAGAGAAAGGAATAAATCAATGCCAAAACGGTTGATCATTTTCAAAACAGAATCGCTTTCTTCCCCTGGATGGGAGGATAGATTGCTTTCCCATACAGGTGCTCTCACGAGTATCCTAGCAGAACACTACGACTACTCAAACAAACCTCTGCCTAAAACGGGCGATCGCCTGCGAAACTTTGCCCAATTTAAGGAGAGTGCAGATCCTAAATCCCCTGCGGCGAGCACTCACGTTCGCTGGGGAGATTGGGAGGTTTCGCGCGTAGAGGAGTACAGGCCTGAAATTCCGAATGCTGAATATGACTGTTTAGCGGTGTGCTACTGTTGCTACTCCCCCATTGATCCCGAATGGAAAGAATTGCCGAAAATTCAAGTTTCCCAACTGCAAAAACATTAAAAAAACAGAATTCCAGATGCCCGACTTCTTGAAAAAGTCTGGCATCTAAAAGAAGATGAAATCAAATCACAGCAATACAGTCAATTTCAACTAACACATCTTTCGGCAAACGCGAAACCTCCACACAAGCGCGCGCCGGTGCAGTTTCCGCATCAAAATATTTCGCATAAACCGCATTCACAGCGGCAAAATCATTCATATCTTTAAGGAAAACCGTAGTTTTTACCACATCCAACCAAGTAGCGCCGGCTTCTGTGAGAATCGCTTCGATATTTGCCATAACTTGTTCGGTTTGTTTTGCCACATCGTCGGTGTAGACAATATCGTTTAGTCTAATATCGATCGCAATTTGACCAGCTACAAACAGCATAGTGCCCGTTGCGGCGATCGCTTGATTGTATGGGCCCACGGGTGCGGGTGCTTTGTCAGTACGAATAATTTTGCGCGACATAGATGTTACTTTTTGGGATTCTTGTTGAGAGGTTTCTTGGCGGGAGATTTTTTGATCGGAGGTTTCTGGCTGGTAGATTTCTCCATCGGGCATTATCGCACCAGTGAAGTCGGCATTTTTGATGTCCCAACCATAGGTTTGAGCATCACTCAAGTCTGCTTTCAGACAGTTGGCTCCTTCCAAACTTGCCATCATTAAATTTGCTTTTTGAAGACTCGCTCTTTCGAGATTTGTCCCTGCCAGACAGGCTTTTTTTAAGTTTGTCCCTGTGAAGTCGGCTGCCGTAAGATCAGCCTCAGCCAGATTAACGCCTGATAAGTTAAATGCAGACAGATTAACGCCTCGGAGTTTGGCTCTATGAAAGTTGGCATCTTGGAGGCTCGAACGTTCTAACTTTACTTGACTCAATTGTGATCCTGTCAAGTTTGCCTTGGTCAAATTTGAATCGCTCAGATTGGCTCTACTTAAGTCTGCTTCCTTCAAGGAGGCTTTAGTTAACGATACAGAGTTTAATTGGGCATCACTCAGATTTGCATTGTCCAGCTTAGTATTACTCAAATTGGCATTGGTGAGGTAAGCCCTACTCAAATCAGCACCGCTGAGGTAAGCCCTACTGAAGTTTGCTGAACCCAGGTTTGCCTTAGTAAAGATTGCCTCACTCAACTCAGATCCAGACAAATTTGCATTTTGTAGGTTTATTTCACTCAAGTCTGCACCTTTGAGGTCTATCCCACTTAACTGTGCGCCCTTAAAGTCGCGTTGTCCTGCTGCATATTTTTCTAAAAGTTCTTCAGCTTTCATACATTAACCTCGATCGCCCTTCCGCTACACCCCACATTCCCAGCCTACCACCAAAACCGAAAGCGCGATCTAAATCCGCATCAATCCATTTTCATCTGCGGTCAATCAACTCCCTTTTTCAACCGCAGATAAACACAGATAAACGCAGATAAATTATATCAAATTCCTCCTTCCTCGGAATCATCGCTCTCTCTGTTCTCTTTCTCTGCGTTCTCTGTGTCCTCTGCGGTTTAATCAATCCAATTTCATCTGCGGTTAACAAATTCCCATTTTTTAACCGCAGATAAACGCAGATTTACCTATTACACACCAACCGGAGCACCAACAACCTCACCTTTCAACATCCGAGAAGCAGCATCAAGCAATTGCTCCTCCAAATAAGGCTTAGTGAAATAGCCTTTCGCGCCCAAACTGTAAGCCATTTGGCGGTGTCTGTCAGCACCGCGAGAAGTTAGCATCGCGATCGGCAATTCACACAAAACAGCATCCTTCTGCATCCGAGAAAGTAGTTCCAAACCGTCCATTCTCGGCATCTCAATATCGCAGAAAACGATATCGCAAGGCAGACCAGATTTCATCTTTTCCCAAGCTTCCTTACCGTCGCGAGCTTCTTCAACACGATAGCCAGACTTCTCGAAAGTAATCGACAAGAGCGATCGCACGGTAATCGAATCATCCACAATCAGCACAGTCGGCTCAGTCTTCTCGATTTCCGCCTCCGCAGCAGCCCGATCGCCCTCATCCCAAAGCGTTCCGCCAGTGTCCTTCCGCAGCCTTCCCGTAGCCAAATCGATCAGCTCCAGAACGTCCGCAATCGCCACGATCCGACCGTCTCCGAGCACGGTAGCCCCAGCAATCCCGATCGGCTTCGGCACCGGCCCTTCCAACGGCTTGATCACAATTTCCTGTTCCGTCGAAACCTGATCCACCTGCACCGCCAAGAAATTGCCAGCAGAGCGCAGCACGATCACCGAAATCATGTCATCGTCAGTATTAAACCCGTAAACACTGCCCCGACCCAAATGGCGACTGTAAGCCAGCAGATCCCGCAGCGGCCGGAACGGCAAGCTTTGACCCCGCCACTCAATGCAAGGCAAACCATCCGCCCCCGTCGTCACCTGATCGCGAGGCACATCGATCATATCTTCGACCCCATCCATCGGGAAAGCAATGCGAGCGCGATCGCTAATGCAAGTCAGAGCCTTAGAAATACTCAACACCAGAGGCAAACGGATGGTAAACACAGTCCCCTTGCCGATCGTCGAATCGATCGACACAGTGCCCCGAATTTCCTGCAAGGAAGTCTGCACCACATTCATACCGACCCCCCGGCCGGCGTACTCCGTCGCCTGTTCCTGAGTGCTGAAACCGGGCATAAACAGCAAATCGTAAACTTCCGAGCGAGACATCCTCTGAGCCTGAGCCGCCGTCAGCATACCCTGCTTAATCGCCTTCGCCTTCACCTTTTGCGGGTCAATTCCGGCCCCGTCGTCTGAAACCGAAACCACGGTTTGGTTCCCTTGGTGGAAAGCACGAATCGTAATCCTGCCGACTGCAGGCTTCCCAGCCGCCAGACGCACCTCCGGCGCTTCGATCCCGTGAGTAATCGCATTGTTCACCAAATGAGTCATCGGGTCATAAAGCTGATCCACAATCATCTTGTCGATCAAAATCTCCTTACCCTCAACCTGCAACTGAGCCTGCTTCCCGCACTTAATCGCAATTTCCCGCACCGCCCGGAACAGCCTGTCCGTCGTCTCCGCAAACTGCTTCATCCGGGCGCGAGTCAAACCTTCTTGCAGTTGAGTAGTGACTTGTCGCAGTTGGCGAGTCACCTGATCCGCCTCATCCACCAAAAACTCAATGTCCGCCGCCGACTCCCGCACCCGCACGATCAGCTCAATAATCTCTTGAGCCAAACTGTGGAAAGGAGTAAACCTGTCCATTTCCTCTGGTCTCCAGGCACTTTCCCGGGTGTGGGCCGAATCCTCAGAGCGCCAGGCTGATCGGTGTCCCTGGCGGTTTGCCAGCAAAGCAATCTCCAAAAGACTCCGCTCGTAGAAATCCTGAGTCCGCTGGCTCACATCGCTCAGCAGCGCCACCTGGTGCAGCAAATTGTCCAAAAACTGCCGCATCCGTTCTTGGTCTTGCTCCAAACTGTTGCGGTTCACAACCAGTTCCCCCATCAAATTGCTGAGGTTGTCGAGTTGCTTGACCGGCACCCGCATCGTCTGGTCGCCGAGCCCGTACCCGCGCATATTGCGCCTGGGTCTGTTGATCGCTGACTGCCCCATATTGCCTTCCCCTTGGCGGCCGCCGTCCTTGGGATCTTCCAGCAGTTTTTCCAAATCGCCAAATTCGTCGTCGCTCTCATCGGCAGCAGGGCGCGGAGCTTTACTAGCAGTTGTCGTCGGTAGCGCGTGAATTTCCGGCATAGTTGCGCTCTCGCTGAGGAGCTCTTCGAGATCCGAGAAAACTTCTGTATTTACCGGACTCTGATTTGTGCTTCCAGAAGCTGCTATGACAGCTCCTGCACCCCCTGCAATTAACAGTGCTTCTAAATCGTCAAAATTGCCTTCGGCATCATCTTCATCGCCTGATTCGCCATCGGCAAAAAAGTCTGCCAGCGAGCCCTCTTCCAACTCCGAGGAATCTGCCTCGGCCGAGTCGTCCTCAGCGTCCCAAAAGCCGGTCGTCAGTTCCGAAGTCACCAGAACCTCAGCATCGATCGAATCCAACAAATCATCAAAACCCTCCAACTCTGCGTTGTTGAGAGTAGCCCCGGTTTCCATCGCCGAGAGCAAGTCAGCATCGCCCTCCAACATACCATCGAGAGATTCTGCAGGCAGCGGCTCTAAATCCGCACTCAAAAAATCCGTTTCCAGGGCATCAAACAAATCATCTTCGCCCTCAGATTCCCCGGCGCCATCTGTTTCGGCAGAGAGAGCAGCAAGTTCCGCACCATCCTCGTCGAACAAACCCTCGGCAGGTTCGGCAGACAACTCCTTCACATCCACAGCCGCGCCGTCATCTGGCGCCGTTCCAGCATCGCCTGGGTGCACCATGCCTTCCCCAAACATATCCTCCAAGAAATCGAAAGCTGCGCCCTCATCAGATTCGACATTTGAAATTTCCGACTCAGGACGATCTTCTGATAAAGCCCCAAGTTCAACCTCTGCCGAATTTGCCCAGCCTTGGTCGGAAACAGCCGCACCATTGTTATTGTTGTCGAACAAACTCCCCAAGTCGCCCTCATCAACTCCCACATCGGCACTCAGCAATTGTGAATTCCCATCATTGAGCCAACGCCCACGGCCTTGCCCCGAAGCTTCTCCGTCATACTCAGTACCCGTAGGTACAGAACCGAAAAGCTCAGCCAAATCGGCCGCTTCTCGGGAAGTAGCCATTCCTTGCCCATCCCGCACAGTCTCTTCATCCTCAGAAATCGCGCCCGAGGTCATATCCCCAAACAGCGCATCTAAATCCGTATCGTCCAGATCCAGGTTGAGCGATTGCACAGACTCGTCTTCCATGCCGAAAGCCTCTTCTAGCCAGTTTCCATCCGCAGAGATATCTAAATCAGAATTTGATGTCATGTTAAGAACGTTGCCCATTTCCTCATTTTGTGGGATGCCTGCAGCTCGATCTCGATCGCCCCCGTTCTCCCCAGCTTCGTCTTCTGAAGAAAGGAAATTAGAAGTAATCCCCAACAGCTCGCTCAAATCCGAATCCTCGCCAAGCTCAGAGAGCAACTCGAAATCATCCATTGCAGGCAGAGCAAGGGCTTCGGCATCCCCTGAATCCTTGCCCCCCCCTGCAGGCTTCTTCGATTGTCCGTCTAAAGCCTCAGACTTCAGGGAATACTCCGAAGAGACTGCCGGCCCACCTGTTGTCTCAGATAAGCCTAAATCGCCGAACAAGTTCTCGAAATCAGCATTGTCCTCCGTACCACCTGCAGAAGTTTGGGCAGCCACTTCGTCCAAAAGCGTACCGAGAGCATCTTCCTCAGCTTGTCCCCTGGCTGGGGCCACCGTGTCGTCTCGCAGCTCCAAACGGCCCTTACCGTTACCCGTTTTAAGCTGTTTGCGAGTTAACCGCTGGCTGGAACCATTTTTCTGATCGGCAGCTACTGCCGAGCCCTCTGCCTCCTCTCCAAACAGCAAATCCTCCCCAAACAAACTCGTCAAATCGTCAATCGGAGGCTTCGTGTTCGTTTCGGAACTTGCCGCATCGTATTCGTCAAACAACAAATCAGTAAAATCGCCGGAATTGTCCTCGTCTAACCCCAGCATTCGGGCCGCCGATATCCCAGAAGACTGTGCATAGTCGAGGTCTTCTTCTTCTTCCCAAGCGCCGTCGAGATCCGGGGACTCGCCGTCAAACAAGTCCGCTAAAGTGTTGAGTTCTGCCGCGCCCACTTCCGGGCCGGTGCGGGTCGAGCCTCTAAAAGCACCCGTCTCCATATCCGATTCTGCGAAGACGGAATCTTCGTCGAAATGGGACGATCGAATGCCATTGTCATCGTTGCTGTCGCCGCTGTCGAGTTGGTCGAACAGCTCGTCTATACTCAGCCCAGAAATAGTCGGCAGCAACTTGTTCAATCCATCCGGGGAATCGCCCGAACCCACCATATCCCAGGCCTCATCCTCAACAGAAACCACATTTTTCCCGGATTTACTCGGTTGAGCAAAGGCCAGCAAATCTTCAAAATCCGTTTCTGGAACCAGAACAGCCGGCTGCAGCGACAGAAGTTTTGCGCTTGGTGCGATCGACGATTCTAGACCAGAAATTACCAGTTCTTGCGCTTGTTTGATGTCTTTGATCACCGTTGGCGCTAAGGTGCGGTAGGTATTTTCTGGGTTGGCGATCGCCTTGGATACAGCTTGGATCAATGCTATCCAGTAGGGCAGTTCAAATTCTTCCCCTGCCCTGAGCAAGTTCCGACAAATGTTCTTGAGTTGCCGCCTGCTTTCTGGCCCTTCGGGCTGTTTGAACTCTTGCAGCAGTTCCCGCATCCTCGCCGGCACGTCCGACTCAAATACTAGCAGCAGCGCGCTGTCTTCTGTTGCTCTGACATCAGGTGCGTAAACTGACCGCGAATCTGGAAAACTCCTTGATGAGGCAAACGCCCCGACTCCCACCCCCGCCATAACTGGTTCGGGTACGGCCAGAGCGCTGCTCTCGTCTGCATGGTATTCTCCGTGTCCAACGAGTCCCCCCAAATGCCCGTTGAGCTCTTCAAATACTGGTTCTAATTCTCGAACCATCTGTTCTCCCAATTCTTCTGTCAGTCCAAAAGGCCCCGACAGTTGCTCTAACAGCCCTTGCAATGTGTCAAAAATTCGCAGAAAAAGGGACTCTAGCTGTTGGTCTACTTTAACGCTGCACTCTTTTAAAACTTTAAAACTATCTTCTAGTCTGTGAGCTGTTTGCTGAATGCTGGTCAGCCCCAGCATTGCTGCTCCTCCTTTGACAGAGTGAGCGGCCCTAAATACTTCGTTGACCAGTTCTGGGTCTTCGATCGTGGTTTGCAAATTCAGCAAGCCTTGTTCGATCGTATTGAGGTGGTCTTTTGCCTCCTCAATAAAGTAGCCCATTATCCTCTGTTGTTGCTCCGGTAGCATAGTTTTATTCCTGATTTTAATCGTTATTGTATTGGGTCTATGTTAGTAGTTCTAGAGAAGGTCTTTGTATATCTCGCCCCTTGCCAAGAGAATAATCTGACTGCGAGATATGGCAAATCTCCTGGCTATTTTTGCTTTCGATATGCCCTCACTTAAAAGATAGCGAATCTGCTGCACTTGTTCGGGTTTGAGTTTGCGGTTAGGACCTATCTTGCCTGGAACGAAAGGAAAGCGGTTTTTTTCTATAGCATCGCGGGAGTTATCGGCGGGGGTTCCTTCCCACAAATGGTCGGGATTGATACAACCGCGATCGTCGCAACTGTGACACGCAAAATAACCGGGTTTAACAGGTCTTCCCAGTCTGTGTTCCAGTACCAGTCTGTGAGCGTAGAAGCTTTGAGTTTTGCCCTTAATTTTAGTACCTTTAATGGCGTAACCATCACTTCTTTTAGCCAAGGTACAAATCATGCAGCCGTTCGGCTGTATTTCAGCGCGAATGCCTGGAATTACTTCTATGCCTCGCACTTGTTTTTGAGGTTTCGGCGCAGATGTACTTCCTACATCTTTAATTCGTCCTTTCTTAAACCTATCTTGAGAATTTTCCAGTCTAGAACCTTCCCATAAATGGTTTGGATTAATGCAGTTGCGGACATCACAAGTGTGGCAAGCAAAGTATTCTGGTCTAATCGGACGACCTAAGATATTTTCTAATACTAAACGGTGGACAGTAAACGTTTTCCATTCACCGTTAATGCGAAGTCTTTTATTGGCATAGCCACTGCTAGATTTGGTTAGGGTAGAGATAATACAGCCCGTCGGCTGAACTTCACCAAAGATGCCCGGTATTACCTCTACTATGTTATCGTCCATCTGTGCAACTCCTACTTTGTTTAGGTGTTGGATTGGCATCCCCGCAGCGGTTTCAAGACTGCGAGGTTGCTTTTTGTCTGCCATTGTTGCCACACTAACGTGCTTGTAAATCAGCCAGCAAAAAAAGCATTAGACAATTGATTACTGCCTTTCTGCTGTTTCTACTCGGAATCTTTCCACCGATGTCAAAAGGTCGCGAGCAACGCCCACCAAATTTTGCAAAGCACCCGAAACTCGCTGCGCTTCTTGGGACGTTTCCTGAGCGGTCAGCTCGACAGCCTGCATCACACTGGCGACCGCGCGAGCTGTTTCGTTTTGCTCTACAGTGTCGGCAGTAATCGATCGCACTAACACGTCAATTCGGTTAGTTACTTGAATGATATCTTCAAGCGATCGCTTCGCCTGTTCTGCCAATTTTGTCCCCTCAATAACCTGCTGCGTCCCTTCTTCCATCGCCGTCATTACCGCGCCGGTTTCGCTTTGAATTTGCATCACGATCTGTTCGATTTCTTTCAAAGACTTGGCCGATCGGTCTGCCAATTGTCGCACCTCGTCTGCCACGATCGCAAAACCCCTGCCCGCTTCCCCAGCTCTCGCCGCCTCAATACTGGCGTTGAGTGCCAACAAATTCGTCCGGGAGGCGATCGTCGCAATTAAAGCCACAATCTTAGAAATTTCTTGAGAAGCTTCCGCCAACCTCTTGACTTTTCTCGTGGTTTCTGCTACTGTTTCTCGAATTTCCAAAATCCCGGCCACCGTCCGCTCCACAGCCTCGCCCCCTTTCAGAGCCGTTGCCGCCGCGCCCCGGGCCACTTCTTCGGCCTCTCTAGCGCTCTCTGCGACCCGCTGAATCGCGTCGGTGAGGACTTGCACGGAATTCAGCGTTGCCGCCAGTTCCTCAGCTTGCCGCAGCGCGTCGGAAGACAAATCGCCCGCAAACTTAGCACTATCCGTAGCGCCTTTGCTGACCTCCCGAGCCGCCTGCTTCACCTGATGGACAATTTCGCGCAGATTTTGAATTGTCAAGTTAAACGAGTCAGCAACAGCACCCAAAACGTCTGCGGTCACTTCCGCAGTCACCGTCAAGTCACCCCGGGCCGCTCCTTCCACGTCGTCTAGCAAGCGAATCACTTGGCGCTGCAAGTCTTCTTTTGCCTGTTCCTGCTCGTCAGACTTGCGCCTGGTATCGCTAATCGTGGTTTGGATGACCTTCGCCATGTGGTTGAATTTAGCAGCCATTTTACCAAATTCATCTTCCGAGTAAACCGTAGCGCGAGCATCCAAAGTTCCTTGAGATACGGCATCGAACTGAGCTTGCAAATTATCCGACGACTTGCGTACCTGCTTGGCGATCAACTGGCCGATGCCCCAAGAAGTTAAAAAGCTCGTAAAGCCTGCTGCTGCGGTCATTACCCAGCCTGTTTGGCGCAGGTAAACGATCGCCTCCGGTTTGTCTTGCCGCAGAGCTTGATAGGAGGCAATGTTGGTGACAAAAGCCACAGCTACCAGAGAAACCAGTCCCGCCCCGATTGCCGTGTACAACTGTTTTGTAAACAAAGGGGCATTTTCCAAGAAAGCCAGTCCCCCCTGTTCTACTGTTACCGAAGTATCGACCGCTTCTGTTTCTGTGGGAGAAAAAGTCGATACAGACGTATCAGCCGGGCCGCTTATGCTAAATATTTCGTCATCCCGAATTGCTGAGCCATCGCTGTTGTCAAAGTCCAGGCTGCTGCCTGTCGTTCCCATCATGCCGCTGGTCGAGTTGCCGAAATTGGTGTTACCTCTAGTCAATATCGAACTGCTGGCATCTTCTGAGATATCAAAGTCCGGCAAATTGCCTAAATCGTCAAACTCGTCAAATTCGTCTAAAAAGTCGCTGTGTTCTTGAGCGTTCCCAGCTTTTGACGACCAGGCGCTGTGGTTCTTGTCGGACGCCCCGAAAGCTGTCGCTTGTTCGTTTTCGTCGAAAGAGAAAGAATCGCTAAAAGCGTCGTCTTCAAAAGCATCTAACTCGAAGTTGTCTCTAGAGCCAAACGCCGGGGGTTCCGAGTCCCTGTAACCGTTGCTGTTGGCGGAGGCGGGATCGACTGAATTAAATTGTCCCCGGCTCGACCTTTGACTTTGAGAGTTGGGGACAGCACCTCCCATCAACAGCGTTTCGTCTTCCGCCAGCGAATAGTTTGACGAGTAGTCCGACCCGTTATTCGGCTGTTTGTTTTGAGGTCGAGAAGACCCGAAACCCGACGAGGGCATTGCCTCGGCAAAGGGGTCTTCCTCTTCGGCATAGGGTGCGTTATGACCGTAATTTTGGCCACTCTGGGGCGGGGATTGGTAGTCGTAGTCCGAGTTATCGTCGAATTCGTCTGGCAAATCGAGCGCAGCAAAAGGTTCGCCAAAATTGTCCGAGGGCCCGATGGGGGAGTCTAGTTGGTTCGAGTCGAAGGAATTCCCGACTTCTGAAGAGGCAAAACTTTGACCGTTGAGCATCTGAGTCGGAGCTTCTGAAAACGAATCTCCTGAGTAAGATGCGCTTTTCCCCGACAGTTTGCTGCTAGACACGTCAGCAGCATCAAACCCTCCATCATCTAAGGCAAAGGGATCTCCAAAGTCCGAGTCGGCAAACTCGTCTATGTCTAGCGAGTCGGAGTTCTCAGCATAAGCTGCCATTCCGCCGCTGTCGCCACCAAACGGGTTAGAATGTGAGGCTAAATCTGGGACTGAGCCTGCGCCATCGTCCTCTTCTGGTTCCCACCCCAAGCCACTCATGCCCAAGTCTGCCAAGTCCTCGTTTTCCATGTCGTCTGGGGATTGACTTCTATAGGAAAGCGATGGTGAATTTCCTTGGAAAAGTCCCAAATCCGGGTCTTCTAACCCTTCATCGAGAGATAAGTCTGGGTAGAATTCTAATTCCGTTTCAGCAGACAAAGCCTCGAAATTTTCCGTTTGCAGTTCTCCAGATAAAAATTGGTCTGTGTAGGTAATTCCGTTGTGAGCGTGTTCCACCAAACTCGGGTCGTCACTCAGGCCTAGCACAACCGTGTACTGTTCCCGCGCCACCTCATACTGTTGCAGTCCGTAGCAGTAAATGTGTCCGCACAGCAGGCGAGCGCTGGGGTCTTCGGGAAAATCTTCTACTAATTGATAAACTAGGGCTGCGGCTTCGGAATAATTGCCATCCATGTAGGCCGCTTCTGCCCGTTGGTAGTCCTGCTGAAAGTTGGTACTTGTTGCCATTTGCCGCCCTCTTTGGATTTTAGATTTTAGATTTGAGATTTTTGATTTTTATCTTGAATTGAATGTTTAGATGCGCGCCTCAAGTCGTGTGACTGTTGATGGTTAGACCCCTATCGAAAATCGCAAATCGCAAATCTAAAATCGATTTCACGCTGCCCACCGCGCCGAGCGCAGAATTTTCACTTGATCTAGCAGTCGGAGCACTTTCTGAGCTGGTGCACCTAACATCCATTCTCCCCTCAGAAATGGAATCATGCCGTCTGGTGCATTGTTCTGAGAGTGCAGTTGCTCTACGTCGAGCCAGTCCATCCCCACAATTCGATCGACTGCCAGCCCCAAAATCGTGTCTTGGTCTTCCACAGCCACGATTGGGATTTCGGGTCTATCTGTGTTCAGAGGTGTTTGGTCTCCCAGAAATTGGCCGAGGTCTGCCACCCAAATCACTCGTCCTCTCATATTTAGCGTACCTAAAAGCAAAGAGGAAACGTTGGGGATCGGTGTCATGCGGTCTGGGGACGGGGATAGGACCTCTCTAATCCCTGTCGCCGGCAGTGCGAACTCGTTCCCCGAAGGAACGTAGAACCGCAGGTGCAGCTCGCCTTCGGGAGTTTCTAGTTCTTGGAATTCCGGAGCCGGATCTACGCCTAGTCCTGGTAATATAAAGTCTGGGCTACCGCTAATCATAATTCTGACACCTGCATTTCTAGCAAAAATTGTTGAGGTTTCCCGCCAAGAATAACCCGATCGAAACTTCGATGGTCGAAACTTGACACAGCCAAGCTTGACACAGCCAAGGGGTGAATGGCGCGACTGCCGCAGGCCCTTGGCAATAAATTTTGTCCGTCAATAATTGACTGCCATCAATAAATTCGCGCGACCAAGGCTTACAAGTTAGCTCAAATCGACTACGAACAATTAATTTGAAACCCCTAAAGCTTCACTTTGTATTCCCACCGCCGTCTCAATTGGTAAAACTCTGGGTAATTTCTGCGATGAATGCTAAACCGATACGGGCATTAGCGAGGAGTTGTTGACATGGCTGGTGTCGCGACAATCATGAACGGAGTCACTTAAGACTGAGAATTGGAATCTCTGACTTTGTACAGAAATACCTAGCCATAAGTAGCTCTGTACATCAGTTTTTCGGAGCGGCTGCAAGTGGAGAACAAGTATATTATATTTGCACTTTGAGCGTGTTAGACCCAGTTGGGTCTAGAAATTGAACAGAGTTTTACCGACGCCCTTATGCCAGCGCGCGGATTTATACATTCTAGTTTATGGTGCGATCGCCAAGAGTGCCCGCGAGCTTTCTCTTTGTGGCGGCCGAGACTCGCTCTAACCGCAGGTACAAAAAAGCTCCCATCATGGCATCGGTGCGAAAGTTATTTTTCTTCTAATTGGTCTTCTAGCGAGGGCTCTAATAATCTTTCCGAAAGATTGACCCGAGGGTAGCCCGGGCCCACATATTTTTCTACCAGCATCAATAACTCGCTTTCACCAAAAGGTTTCGTGTAAAAGTCTGTAGCTCCGGCCATGCGGGCTTTAACGCGATCGATAAATCCGTCGATGCCCGTCAGCATAACGATCGGCGTCTGCCGGAAAGCGCTAGAACTACGCAGCATAGCGCAAATTTCGTAGCCGTCGAGTTCCGGCATGGCGATGTCACACAGAATTAAATCGGGTTTGAGTGGAAACACCAAACTCAGGGCTTGGAGGGGATTGCCGATCGTAGTAGCTTCGTAACCGTGTTCATTTAAAATTGACTCGACTGTTTTGCGAATAGTATTGTCGTCGTCAATACAGACAACTCTGGGAACCTTGGTTTCTGGGGACGACCATTCTTTTTTGTTGTTGGTGGGGGCAACAGAGGGTTCGTAAAATACTTGCACCAATCCCTGCTGCACAAAGGGGTAAATCGCCTTAGCGACAGTCAGCACGTCTCGGTTGAGGTAGCGCGCCATTTGGCGGATCGAAGTGTGCCCGTCGGCCCAGCGTCTGAGAGTATTAAAGGTATTGACAGGCAGCGCGACTCGCAGTTCGGAGGGGTCTGAAATCACCGGGCATTGGTTGGGCGACTGAATGTGAGGGTGAAACTGCTTCCACTGCTGCACCTGTTTGACAATCTTGGCCAGCAGCGAGCTAATTTCTAAGCTGGTCAGTTGAGGAGCCAAAGCTGGGCCCATTTCAAAAGTGAAGGAACCCTGGTGGAGACTGAGCAAGTCAAAGAGGGTTTCGTGGATCATGCTGTGGATGATGTTGCGCCCTTGAGCTGGGGTGAGGATGTGGTTTTCTAGCAGGGCCCATAGATAGCCGTATTCTGGGGCATTGGTAGATGCCATATAGGGAACTTGGATTTTGTCGAGGGCGGTATCTGCTTTGTAGCGGCGCAGGTAGTCGCGCAACCGAAACAAACTGCCCGCACTCTGGGTAGCGTAAATAATCTGACCGTTGAAGCAGAAGACATACCAGGATTGTCCTGCAAGGGAGCGGGGGGTAGGTTGAGTACCCGTGCTGCTGCCGGTGGAGGTGTAGGCCTCTACGAACAGTTCTCCGGTTCGCTGACCTAACTCAATCAATTGCAGGATGCTGCGGATGTCTATTTCACTCAAATTTCCCTGCATGCAGCTAAAGTATCCTCCTTAAAACCGTTGGCGTCTGAGCTCGGAAAGACTGTGTGCGGGCGAAAAGATTGACTTTAGTTTCCGTCAATAATTTACGCGCTGATGCTGATCTCACAATTGGGAATTGACGAAAGGGCGATACTTGCTGCCGATCCTCGGCCGCGCTACCAGTCCACAAGCTGAAACCGCGAAACTCGCGGCATTCTCTAAGTGTAGAGTTTCACCTTCTATTCCCACTGTTGCCTATTGCCTAAACTCGTAGAATCCACATCGCACGCTGGCACGGGTTCTTCGAGTGTGCAACGCTGGCATTCCCGACGGATTCAAGCCTTCGATGCCAAAGTTTTGAAGTTTTTGGCTGAGTATGCCGTCAGTTTATCCAACACATCTTGGCGTAGGTCAACTTCAAAATACCAAGGATTCTCTGGTTTTACCGCTGCTACCAGCAGCAAGTGCCGATCGAGCCCCTATGGGAACTTGAGGCTAGTCTGTTGGGTTGGATGAGTTGCGATCGAGGTTTTTTTTGGGTTTGCCACAGCCCTAAAATCAGGTGCAGTCAAAATGAACCTTGGTTGGCAGTTGTCAGGAAAACCCTCAGTGCCGATCGACCTTTTTGCTCGCCCGCGGCTCCGTCATAGGCTCGCGTCATTACCCTATTCTAAGGCAGCGCGGTTCAAATCCCTAGTCGGCCGAACCCCGGCGCCGGCTTGGGGGCAGTAAGGGCTTTTCTCACGATCGACCCATAACTAAAGCGTTGTAAAATCAATACAAACTTTTGGATCGAAACGCCAGAGGCAAGCTCATGGCTAACGACATGGGGATTTAGATTTGGGGATCAGTCGGTAGGGACTTTTAGATTGTGTTGCTAAAACCAGAGTGGTATAATTGGCACAGAGCAATTCGCCAGAGCAATCCCCAGGACAAGAGATTCTTAGACATTTCTGTAATAAGTCCGACAATTGGTAGATACTGAGATAATTCAC